>CBDVAV010000340.1:0-5742 GCA_965372055.1 uncultured bacterium
TTCTTCTTCTGAAATTGTCTAATCAGCTTCCACAGAGGAAAAATCTTCTTAGTAACCCTATATTTATGGAATTCTTTGAAAATAACCCTATGATGGTTCCTTTTGCAGAACAAGCAAAGTATGTTAAAGGGGTTGACAATAGTCCAATTTTAAAGGAAGCTCTGGATCTGATATCACAGGAATATGAGGCCTCAGTGATTTATGGGGTAAAATCCCCCGAAGATGCCATTAATGATGCAGCCAAGGCAGTTAATTTACTTTTTTCGAAATGATGGATTATTTAGGAGTCAAATAGTATGAAGAGAGACAAAGTCCTGCCATACATTTTGGTATCTCCGTATATCATTCATTTCTTGCTTTTTGTAGCATATCCGGTAGTTTTTTCAATAATATTAACCTTTAATAAATGGAACATCATATCACCCATGGAGTTCATAGGGTTTAGCAATTTCTCCAGATTGCTCCAAGATAAATTCTTCTTTAAATCTATTGCAAACACACTTTGGTTTCTGGCCATTCATATTCCTACCCAGATCATTATTGCATTATTCCTGGCCGAAGTACTCAATCAAAAACTCAAAGCCAGGGCATTTTTCAGGGCTGCTTTTTTTCTCCCGGTAATAGTTTCAGGGGTAGTGGTAACCATGTTATGGCAGCAACTGTATGGATTCGATAGTGGTTTGTTAAATAGGATTTTTGTTTCCCTTGGATTTGGAAAGGTCGGATGGCTTATTAATCCAAACCTGGCCATGGTATCGATCGCCATAATGGCTACTTGGAAAAACGTAGGTTTATATGTCATCCTATTTCTGGTAGGATTACAAACCGTCCCCCCTCAATATTATGAGGCTGCTGATTTGGAAGGGGCCACGCACTGGCAAAAATTTCGGTATATCACGTTACCAATGATCAATCCTACAATGTTTATGATTGTGATACTATCTACAATTGGAGGATTTTCGTTATTTATTGAGCCTTACATCATGACAGGCGGTGGCCCTTTAAACAGTACATTATCTGCCGTGCTTTACATATATAAACAAGCATTTTTCAACTACAGCATGGGCTATTCTGCCACTTTAGGATTGTTCTTCGCCATGTTGATATTTTTGGTAGTGATCATTCAAAAGAGGTTCATAGAAAAAGAAAGCTAATGAAGAAAATATTATTATATATCGCATTAGTTCTTGGGGCATTGACATTCATCTACCCTTTTGTATGGATGGTTAGCGCATCCCTCTCACCGGAAAGTGAAATTGGGGGACTCACCTTATTCCCATCTGTATTTACAATAAATAATTATGTTCAGATGGTGTCAAAAATCCCAATAGGAAGATCATTGTTGAATAGTATATTTGTAGCTTCAATTACGACTTTTGGAGTATTGGTTTTTGGATCAATGATCGGTTATGCACTTTCCAGACTGCAGTTTAAAGGCAGGAATGCGATTTTTATGATCATTATATTTACCATGACCCTGCCATTCCAGATAACCCTGATTCCAAATTACATCCTGATGGTTAAATTCGGATGGGTCGACACTTATCTTGCATTGATTGTTCCGTATATGGTGAATGCCTTTTCAATTATCATGTTCAGGCAATATTTTCAAACCATACCACAGGCTCTTATTGATGCAGCAAGAATTGATGGATGCAATGAATTCAGGATAATATTTCAGATATTATGGCCCAATTCGGTTCCAGCTCTGGTAACAATCGGGATAATATCTTTTATGGCCTCCTGGAATGAAGTCTTGTGGCCTTTGATTGTAATTAGGGATGAAAGTTTAATGACCATGCCCCAATTAGTAACCCTGTTTTCAGTTGGAGGAAGGTCTGAAGATCAACTTGGTGTTAAACTTGCCTCTGCAACATTGCTGGCATTACCGATAATCATTGCCTATTTGTTTTTCCAGAAATATTTCATACAAAGTATGGCTTCAACCGGAATAAAAGATTAGAGATTTTAATTGATAATTTATAAATAGTGTTAGTTAATAGAATTCCATTAAAGTTAATCCCTGATCCTTCCAGGGTAATCCTCCAGTTTTTGGACTTGGGAAGAAATGAACGTAAAGTAAGTTTAGTCCAGAAAGTACTTACACTTTCAGAGGAAGAAGTGGATCAAATATTAAATAAAGTAATTGAAGAATTTGAACATCGGCATCCTTATTTTGACAAAGCCACCGAAGGATTTGAAAGTGGTCATTCTTATTTTAAGAATGCTTTGATACTGCATTACAGCAGAGTAAAAGAATTTATTTCGAGGGATACCAATCTCTCAGAAAAAAGAAAGTATTTGATTGGCTCATATTTTACCAAGGAATATTCAATTGAATCTGCTGCGTTGTTTAATCCATCCATTGTTCCCCATCCTGATCAAACTAATCTCGAACCTGGATCTTTAAGATATATTCTAAGTTTACGGGCTACCGGGGAGGGTCATATTTCATCGATTGAGTTCAGGACAGGAACAATAGATAAAAATAATCAAATCCAATTGAATAAGTGTGCCCAATATGCAGTCCAAGCTGGGGGTAAAGCAAAAATTTTCACTAAAGAATTTCTGGAACCGCGAGTAAGATATATTCATGGCTTTGATAATCATGCCCTGGAAATTATACCCGATGAATTCTCAAAAAAAGAAATCATTGATACACTGGCAAGTGCAGAAAATGATTCTTCCACACCTGAATCCATTATTCTGGGACTCAGGGAAATTGTTGATATATTAGATTCCAACTATGATATCGAATTCCATAACCACAGCCCGATTTCAGAACGTGTTATTTTCCCCCGATCCTGGAGTGAATCAATGGGCATGGAAGATGCGAGGTTCGTTAAGTTTAATGACAATGGACAAAGTAAATTTTATGGCACATATACCGCTTACAATGGATCCTCTTTTAAAACCCAATTTATCGAAACTGATGATTTTGCCAATTTTAAAATAAGGACATTGCACGGAGATTCAGTTAATGATAAAGGACTGGCTTTATTTCCACGAAAGATCAATGGGAAATACGCTATGATCTCCCGTCAGGGAGGTGAGGAAATCAGTATCATGTTTTCCAATGACCTGTATTTCTGGGAAAAGCACCAAACACTAAATGTACCCCTCAAACATTGGGAATTTGTACAAATAGGTAATTGTGGATCCCCTATCGAAACAGAAGATGGTTGGATTTTACTAACCCATGCCGTGGGTCCACTGAGAAAATATGTGATGAGTGCCTGTTTGCTTGACCTAAATGATCCGTCAAAAGTATTGAGTTCACTGGATGAGCCATTAATGACCCCTCGCCCTGAAGAAAGGGAGGGTTATGTACCAAATGTATTATACTCCTGTGGTGCTATCACTCATAACAACGAATTGATTATTCCTTATGCCATGTCAGATTCGGCCTCTGGATTTGCTACACTTTCAGTCAGGAAACTCCTCGACAAGTTAACCTCCAACATAAATAGCATAGTAAATGGGTGAGATATTGAGATATAGCGATAATCCAATCATAACCAGAAGAGATGTTCCATTTAGGGTTAACAGTATTTTTAATGCTGGGGCGGTGAAGCATGGGAACAAATATTTATTATTGTGCAGAATTGAAATGGCCAATGGCAGATCTTCCCTTGTAGTAGCCGAAAGCGGGAATGGTTATGATTTTCAAGTTGAAAATAAACCATGTTTAACCCCACACGATCACGGTGAATTTAAGCAATATACCGAGTGGGGAATAGAAGACCCAAGGATAGTTGAGATAGAAGGATCATATTACCTCACTTATACAGGGTATTCCAAATCTGGCACAGTGGTTATTTTATCAGAAACAAAGGATTTTAAGACTTTTAGGGTATTAGGCCCTATCAGCGAACCGCCCAATAAAGATTGCACCATTTTTCCGGATAAGATTGACGGTTATTATTGGAAGTTAGACAGGCCATCTACTGAGGACAACCATAATATTTGGATCAGTAAAAGCCCAGATCTAATTCATTGGGGTGATTATAGGTTGCTCCTGGAATCAATGCCCGGCACTTGGGAAACTGGAAGAATAGGAGCCTCGACCCCTCCTATAAAAACCAAAGACGGGTGGCTAATGTTGTATCATGGTGCCAGGGATTTTGGGAACGGGGCCATCTATAAAATTGGGACCCTATTGCTTGATATTGATAATCCTGCAATAGTTAAAGGCAAGAGTGAGGAACCAATACTTAGCCCAGAGATGGATTATGAAAGAGTGGGGGATGTGAACAATGTTGTTTTTACCAATGGTTGGATTGTGGAGGGCAATAAAGTTAAAATATATTATTCTGGGGCAGATACTAACATTTGCTTGGCTGAAACAGATATTGATTATCTTTTGTCTACGTGTTTATAATGAAACGATATCGCTATATCCTTTACCTGATACTGTTTACTGTAAACTACAGTTGCCAAAAGAGTACAGTCCAAACTGAAGAACAAAGCCAGGTTAAACTGGTAAACACAGCCCATCTTGATGCGTTATTTGAAGAAATCGAGATTGATGGTGAGCAAATGGGGGTCATTCATATTTATAGTGAATACCCTGATTACCAATGGGTTGGCGATGATGACGAAGGCATTGCCTGCGTGGATGATGCCGCCAGGGCAGCGATATTTTATCTAAGGCATTATCAATATAATGGCAAACCCGAAAGTCTTGATAAAGCCAGAAAGCTGATCAATTTTATCATCCATATGCAATCCGACAATGGTTACTTTTATAACTTTATCTGGGAGGATCATAGCATAAACCGAGACTTTAAAACCAGTGTAGCAGAACCTAATTGGTGGACATGGAGAGCAATTTGGGCCTTGGCCGAAGCTTTTCCTGTTTTTGATAAAAGTGATAAACAATTTGCCGGGAAAATTCTGCATAGCCTAAACAAAACGATTGAAGTAATTAAACCATCGCTTAATACAACCAGGATAGTAAAAGAGATCGATGGGTTTGAAAGGCCAACCTGGTTGCCTTTTGAATCGGCTTCTGACCAAGCCGCAGTATTGCTAATGGGATTAGCTTCTTACCATGGGATTACTAAAGATTCAGTTATCTTAAATTACATCAATAATTTAGTCAAGGGAATAACAATGATGCAAGAAGGGGATTCAACTAAACCTCCTTATGGTGCATTTCTTAGTTGGGAAAACCAATGGCATGCTTGGGGAAATAACCAGGCAAACGCATTGTTAAGATCTTACCAGTCCACTAATGATAAAAATTTCTTAGAGAGAGCATTGATTGAAATAGATAACTTTTACCCGTACGCGAAAGCAAATTCCCTGAGCGATTTCATAATTGCGAAACAAAATGGAGAAATTGTCATGGATCAAATCCATCAATATCCTCAAATTGCTTATAATATCAGGCCTAAGGTTTACTCGGCTTTACTGGCTTTTGACATTACAAAAGACTCGGTGTATGCTGTACAAGCAGCGGAATTAGCTACCTGGTTCATGGGAGAAAATATTGCTCAACAACAAATGTATTTTCCTGAGAGTGGATTGTGCTTCGATGGAATTGCCAGTGAATCCTATATCAATAGAAATTCAGGTGCTGAATCCACTATAGAAGCGTTACTTACATTGCTCGAAATAGAAAACAATCCAATTTCATACAATATCCTCCTCAATTTTATTCCCGATGAAAAAGAAAAATAAAAGCCATGGCAAATGTAAAACTTAACAATATTTCAAAAATCTATGATGGCAAAACAA
>CBDVAV010000341.1:0-5737 GCA_965372055.1 uncultured bacterium
ATTTCCTTGTTTTTTAATGTTATTTATCCTTTCTTTCTTTGTTCTGCCTTTGATTTTTTTTACGGTATTTCTTTAGTTTCTTGTACCTTTTTTTGGAATCCCTGTCGGAATATTGATTTGCTTTATTATCTGCAACACCTGCAAACCTGAGAAGATCCTCCATCGTAAAATCCCCTGGGATCGCCGAATTCAAGAAAGGCTTCCAATGATTTTGATTTAAAAAAGATTTAGGGTCTTTTTCCAACAATCCAATTAAAACTTCGGCTACAATGCGTCCACCAACAGTGCCAAGTTTTTCTCCATCATGCTGTAATTCTGCTTCTTTCAATATATAATACCATAACGGTGTTTCTGTAAAGTTCAATTGTTGTAATCCTATTTGCTCTTTTGACAATGGATTAATGCCCATATGTTTGGCAACCCTTTCACCTGAAGGAAGCCCTATGTTCTTTCCTCTTAAGAGCGTTCTGAATGGCAAGGATTTTAGGTGGGGATCCACATCTCCCAGGAATGGCAAATCAAACAAGGGGCGAGCAATTTTATGATCTATTTTTCTCCCAAGCTGTATGGGAAGGGTTGGATCCAACCAAAAGAAAAACCTCCATTGCACAACCTCCTCTTCTTTTATTTTGCGCATTCCGATTAGGGTAGGTTTTTGATTTTGACCATTGCTATCACTTGTGTTTTTGGGATGATGAACACCATTATCGTGGTGCTCAGACATATCCGATTTTTCAGGATTAGGAGGGAATACGGAAGCTCCGAAGACATCATTCATTACATAGTTTGGTTTTACGATACTATGTCCAAACCTGAATGCAGCCACTGAAAACTCCACTGGTATGGTTATCCTGCCTTCGGGAAGGTAATATTTCCTGCCATTGCTTAATATGTCAGCGATTACTGTTTTATCCACAACTTGAGGCAGGAAATAATTTAGTACTATCCATTGGTAATGCCAGCGAACGATTTCCTGGGCTTTCCCAAATATTTCTTTCTTTGGTTCATTACCATCCTTCCTCAAATGCATCACTACCTGATTATGAAATTTCAGAAATGCCAGATGCAATTGGGCAATAATTATAGTATTATCATTACGTGGATCCCCAATTGTGGCTATTCCACTCTTTTCCCTCGGAAGATCATTGCTTTTACCTTGATCATTAACTCCTATTTTAAACAAAGCAGGATCTCTTTCATCATAAAGCTCAGGATTTCCCTCTCTTCCTAACCCATAAATACAGTCTAAATCCAAGGCGGGAGTTCGATAATTTGCTATTTCTTCTGGATCCTTAATTTCAGTGACTCCGGTATTCTTATCAAAAGTAATATCATGGGTAATAAATTGACCCAAAAAGGTTATCCCAGCAGATCTGACTTTAGCATCCCCATGAATACCAAAGTCAGTGTCTTCCATAATCCCTCCTTTTTTTCCCAATTCCCGAATTGAATTTTCTTCTGGCTCAAAGATTTCCAAGTCAGGAAACAATCGACTAAAATTGGCATGATTGCCTTCAGCAAATTCTGTAGTCAAACTTAAATGGTGCTCTCTCATTTTGGTAGATACATTTGTGTAATTTTATTAATAATTCCGTTAATAATGATCGTTCAAGAATGCCACAGTACTTCATAATTTCCCTAATCATTGGTGAATCATTATATCCTACAATCGACATTGTGATCTTTTAAGTGAAATTACAAACAAGATTTAAATTCAATTTTCTAAGACTTGAATAAATACGTACGCCGATTACGGTTAACACTTGGAGAAGTGGTTTCAGTGACATTTTAGGGCTATTTATTTTTTTAGAATTATTTTATATGTTTCGGGTTTTGTTGTGAGGACGCAAGCTGAGGAGTTAATATCGATAAGTGCTTTGAGCTATGTTTAGATTTGAAGTCAAGTGGAACACCTGATTTCTCAAGAGTGAAAACCATAAAAAATTAACTAAAAACAAAAGAATTCCAAACATCAGGAATCTAATTCATAATTGTTTTTCATCAATTCTTTTCTCAAATTCAACATTCCACAATAAAACCACAATTATGAAAATGCTAAAATACGTACCCATTCTTTTTCTGGTATTAATCGGATGTACCTCAACAGACTCATCCGAAGGTTCGGTTGATAATACCATAGTTACAGATCCCTCATTATTGGGAGAGGGCAGAAACATTGCCGGATCACTTCAGGAAAATAAGGTCGATAAATACTCGGTTGATTTTGATGAAGGCACTTTCGTTTATGGGGAAGTTAACCAGATCTCAGTGGATGTGGAAGTGGAAGTATTTGACCCTAATGGTAAAAAGGTGGTATCTTTTGATGGCCCTGGAGTTGGTACAGAACCCTTTTTCTTTGACACCGAATTAACCGGCACCTATCAAATTGAAGTTTCCCCTTTCGAGGAAGATTCAGGTGAATACACCATTGTATTGAGGAAAATAGAACCAACCGCTACAATCCCAGAACAGAGGGTAGATCAACTAATGTCCCCTTATGATGGAGATGGCGTTCCCGGGGGCGTAGTGGGTGTAATTAAAGATGGCAAGGTGCAATTTGCCAAAGGGTACGGACTGGCCAACCTCACTCATAACTTGCCATTTTCTGTAGAAACCCCAACAAATATTGGCTCAGTATCTAAACAGTTTACTGCATTTGGCATCATTTTGCTTGAGCAACAAGGTAAACTTAGCCTGGACGATGATGTGAGGGATCATATTCCAGAATTACCTGATTTTGGAGAAGTAATCACCATTAAAAACCTTATGAACCACACCAATGGTTTAAGGGAAATTTATAATACCATGCCCATCACCGGATGGAAAGGGGAAGATGATCTTTTAAGGGAAGAAGCAATTACATTGGTACAACGCCAACCGACACTGCAAGCTTCACCGGGATCAGAATACAATTATAACAACACGGCGTTTATATTTTTATCCATGATTATAGAGCGTATTTCTGGTGAAACTTTCCCGGATTGGATGAAAGAGAATGTATTTCTACCATTGGGCATGAACAATACCATGGCCAGGGCAAATCCTGCTGAAATTGTTCCAGGTGGTTCCCAGGGCTATTCAAATGGTGATAATGGGTATAAGGAATCCGGAGACCTTTATGCTGCCAGTGGAGCAGGAACTGTATATACAACTGTGGGTGATTTTGCCAAATGGCTGAATAACTTCAAAAACCCTGTTCTCGGTGGTAAAGAAGCTATAGAAAAGTTAACTACCCCAGGAATACTCAACAACGGGGATACCATGAAATATGCATTAGGCATTGGAGTTGGCAATTACCGTGGATTAAAACGATTTCAACACGGTGGCGCAGACATAGCCCATCGTGCATTTTTGGCCTACTATCCAGAGATCGATGCAGGAGTGGTTACTTTGAGCAATAATGCTTCCTTTACCAGTGGAAGTATAGCAAATAAGGTGGCCGAAGCATTCTTTAATGATGAAATGGAGCCAGAAGTAGTTGAGGTAGAAGATGAAAATGAAGTAAAAGTAGATATAGAGATTTTGGAAGCCTATGTTGGAAAATATAAAGCTGAAAGCATTGGACTGGTTATAGAGTATGAAGTTGAGGATCAAAGCTTAGTTGCCAAACCACAAGGGCAATCATCAAGGGCACTGATTGCAAAATCAGATTCCCTGTTTGATTATGAGGGTATAGAAGCTACCGTGGTATTCCTTAAAAATAGTGATGGTGAAGTGGAGGAGGCTGTTCATTCACAAGGTGGTAGCGATGTTATTCTACGAAGATTACCTCCCTATGACCCAGAGCCAACCACTTTAATGGATTTCGAGGGTAAATATTATAGCAATGAACTTGAAACTGCTTATGAAATTAAGCTTGTAGAGGATCATTTAATTGCCAAACACAGAAATATGGAAGATATTAACCTGAGTCCAGTCGAAGAAAATAATTTCAATGGCAGTATCTATTTTTTAAGAGAGGTGGTTTTTGAAAGAAATAGCATGGGGGCTGTTATTGCTTTTAAGGTTTCCAATGGAAGGACGAAAGGGGTATTGTTTGAAAAGCAGTAATTATTTGGAGTCAGGTGGAAACACCTGACTCCACGGCAAAAGTCAGGTATTTCCAGATCCAAATGTTTATGAGTGATAAGTTTAGCCGCAAACCGTGGTTTAAAACAACTAAACAGTTAATCATTTCTCAAGGTATTGGCCGGATTATCGACAGCCAATTTATAAATCCGGATGGTAATAGTTGAAACTATCACAACTAATATGATGATCATTGCCAATAGGAAATTAGTACCATCTACCTGTATCCGGTAAGCGAAAGTTTCAAGCCAACGATTCATTCCCCACCAAGCCAGGGAGACAGCTGCAAACATTGCTATTATTGTAATCCAAATATACTCCCTGCTTAATAGCATGGCGATGGATGACAATGTGGCTCCCAGTACTCTTCTAATGGCTATTTCTTTCACCTTCATTTTGAGTGTAAAGGATATTAAACTAAAAATACCAAGGAAAGCAATGATTAAGGCTAACCCGGAAAAGATATAGATCAATTGCAATTGCTGCTTTTCAGCGTGATACAATTTGTCAAAAAGGTCATCGAGGAAAGCATATTCCATGGGATAATCCGGCACCATGTTATTCCAAGTACTCTCAATGTCTGTAACCGATTGGTAAATATTATCGACATCAATTTTTATAAGGATTGTTTGTAGCCATACCGGCTCATAAACCATTACAATTGGATCTATTTTGTTGCGAAGGCTTTCCTGGTGGAAATCCTTAATTATCCCTACCACTGGCCCCTTGCTCAAGTTTATGTTACCGAGCGACCACCTGAATTGTTTGCCTAAGGCTTCTTCTGGCTTCGACCAACCTACAAGTTTTAGGGCTGTTTCATTCAGGATATATTCTTGAGCTTGTGTCTTTAAATACTGGCGTACCTCTTCAAAATCATACCTATAAGGCAATGTTTTTGAGGTTGATAATTTATCTGAAAAATTTCTTCCTGCAATAAGCTCAATATTCATGACCTCAATAAAGTCTTGATCCACAACCTGGATATCCATTACCGGTGCGGTTTGGCGATTTTCCTGAATACCTTCCGCGTATATTTTTCCCGTATCCCTTATTTCCCGCGATGGGACTTCCATGGAAGCCGATACCCCTTTTACGGAACTCAGGTCTTTAAATTTGCTTTTAATTACCTTGTATTTTTCCGTTACAATATCCGGAACGTTGGTAATGGCCAAAACTTGTTCGGTGTTTATCCCTATGTTTTTTGAAACCAGAAATTCAAATTGACTTCGTGTAATGAGAGCACTTGAAATTAGGATTATGCAGATAGTGATTTGGATGGCAACTAATATACTCTTGGTTTTAAATTTTGAATTACTTTGGCCAGTTTTCAGTTGACCTTTTATTGCCACCGTAGGTGCCAGTCCCGAAAGGATAAACGAGGGATAATAACCCGAAAGAAAACCGATAATAAGAATGAGGACCATTAATGTTGGGATTACTAATTCCAAAACCACTGACATTTCAAATTGTTATGAGCTTTCGATAATTGAACTTATTAAAAATAAAACCACTAAGGCAGTAACAGAAGCAATGGTTGAAACAAGGACAGATTCTATCATAAAATAAGCCACAAGTTGTTGTTTATTCGAGCCCAAGACCTAACTGATCCCAACTTGTTTGATGCGTTTAAAAGATTGTAAGGTGTTTAGTTTGACAAAATTAATTATCG
>CBDVAV010000342.1:0-5729 GCA_965372055.1 uncultured bacterium
TCTATGCTCAAACTAGTTGAATCTTCCGGACATAATGGATTAGGAGTGGAGGTAATTGCACCTTGAAAGGCAAAATCAGAAATATTTAGGATTACTTCATTTGAGACAACGTCTTTACTAACAACACACTCAATTGAACTGGATAAGATGTTAAATACCCTGTCACCATCTAATAAATCCGGATTTTCAAATATGGTATCGGTAGTGATGAATTTATCATTTACAAACCACTTATATTCCGGATTCTGTCCTTGGTTGATAGCAGCAGGAGTGATCAATACTTCGTCTGCCGAACAATAAAGTGTATCAACCTGAATGGTTACAGCAGGCAACACATTCTCTTCCACAAATACATCTTTTATCAAAGACCCTGATCCACAAACCACTCCCTGGATAGATAATGAAACTTGTTTTTGTCCAAAATCAGACCATGATAATTCGTAAGGGCCAAGACCTGATCCGCTAAACAAAGTTCCTCCATCAAAATTCCATGAATATAAAATCGAGCTTCCCAGATTGTTATTACTAAAATCAATCATGAAAGGCGAATTTTGACAGACTGAATCTTCTGCAGCACTAAAAATAGAAAGGTCAACAACATAAGTGGAATCAATAGAGAATTCTGATAAACAACCACCATTATCAATTTGAAGTGTGATAGGTTTTGCTCCTAAGTCAGGCCAGTTAACCTTGTATTCTTCAATACCCGGAGTTTTTGTAAACCCACCAACACCAAAATCCCAATTGAATGTAGATCCGGGATCTGCCTGACCGGTAAAAGTCACGGTAGCACTATCCTGCAAACACACCACAGATGTTACCGTAAAGGAAGGATCAGGTTTGGTTTTGATGGTGATCGCTCTTGTAGCTGTATCGTTGGGGCATGTAATTCCCTGAATAATCAATTCCACATTTTTTATACCTGTAATGTTCCATACAACATCGTATTCTTCCTCAGAAATAAATGTTGGCGTTCCATCACCAAAGTCCCATGAAAGTGTTGCCCCATCTTCCCTGGAACCAATAAATTTAAAATTCACCAACTCTCCTTCACAAATCACTGATCTGTCCGGAGTAATGCTAAATTGTGCATGATTATTTACCTTGATGCTATCAGTGAATACTTCTGTGAGGCAGCCATTGTTATCAATACTTAAAGTAACTAACTTAATTCCACCGGTATTCCATACAACATTATAATCTTCTCCTGAAATTTTTGTTGGCATTCCTCCATCGAAGCCCCAATTAAATACCCACGATGGATCAGGAATTCCATTATAAGTGACCGACACAGGTAAACCTGTGCACACCGCCGGGTCGACAGTAAAACTCGGATCAGGTTTGGGTATAACATTAATTGTTTTGTTGATGGTATCTGAGACACAGTATTTTCCAATAACCACCAAAGTGACATTTTTTACTCCAGGAATGCTCCAATTGACATCATAGATTTGTTGTCCGTTAATTTGAGTGGCAATCCCATCGTCAAAATCCCAGACATATACAGCATCAGTTTCTGCAATCCCTTCAAATGTCATCAGGCTATTATTGCTAACACATACTATATCGATATCGGATGTAATATTAAAAGTCTCAGGAGCTATTACAGTAACTGTATCAGAGAATACAGAGGTACAACCATTTTCTGTTACAGATAACGATAACACCTTTTCCCCGGCAGTGTTCCACCTCACATTATAATTTTCGAGCCCGGAAGTTGGGGCCGGGCTCCCTCCACCAAATACCCAGTTAAATGTTGCTGCACTGGTTCCATTTCCAGTATATGAAACTGGATTGTCATCACCAATACAAACAAAATCGTTTAAGCTAAATGTAGCTAGCGATACGTCATTAACTATTACTTGAAATGATGTGTCTAAAACACAACCAAAATTATCTATGCTTACATTTATTGATTTTGTCCCAATTGAAGGCCAAATGACCCGATATTCTTCAAATGCAACACTATCGATACTTGAAGCGCCTCCGAAGTCCCAGGTTAATGTTTCTCCTAGTAATGGGTCTCCATTGTACCTGATAGTTGCCGCTTGATCTATGCAGGTTGTGTTATTAAGACTGAAGTCTGGTACCGGGATTGTCCCAACCGTCACTTGTTTAATGGTGGAATCGCTGGGGCAAGCTACCCCTTCAATCAACAGGGATATATTTTTAACTCCGGCACCAGGCCAGGTTCCCTGATAAATTTCATTGCCAATACTTACGAAATTTCCTCCATCAAAATCCCATATTAGTGTTGATCCGGTTTCAGCAGAACCTGTAAAAGTAACTGTAACAGGATCAGTAATACAGCTTTTATCTGCCACATCCACATCAAAATTTGAGTCGTTGTTTACAGTTATGGTTTGAGTAACCGGAGTTGAAATACACCCGTTATCATTTACTGTTAAGCTTATCGTTTTAGCACCTCCGGTATCCCAAAATACTTTGTAAGCTTCAATTCCCGGCTCCTTTCCGAACTGCCCTCCGTCAAAATCCCATATAAAAACAGCATTAGGACCGGCTGTGCCAGTGTAGGTGATGGTTGTAATATCTAACTGACAAACCGGATCACTGCTTATTGTGAAATTAGCAGTAGGTGTTTGATTAACAATTAATGTTTCTGATGATATGTCATTGGGACACAACACCCCAATTATCTGCAAAGTAACAGTTTTAGTACCAGGTACGGCCCATGTAACATTGTAATTGTCAGTGGCAGGTATTTGCGTGGCGATTCCTCCGTCAAAATTCCAATTTAATGTAGCACCTGGCTCAAAAGATCCCGTAAAAGTAATGAGTGCACTGCCTGTATTGCAAATGGCATTTTGGTTAGAAGTAATTGAGGATTGGGAGAAGTTATTAACATTCACCGTGGTTGAGGTTAGAGTTGAGGTACAGCCATTTTCAGTGACAGTCAGACTAATGGTCTTAGTACCTCCTGTTGCCCAATTCAATGTATAATATTGAGTACCTGGAATATTAGTTGCTACAGCACCATCGAAGCTCCAATTAAATGTTGCTGTCAGAGGATCTGCTGTTCCGGAATAAACCAATGATAAATCATTCTGCACACAAACTCCAATTGGTAAGGTAAATGTAGAAGTAGGTGTAGCACTGACATCTATTGCTGTGATTGTAGTAATTGATGGGCATCCATTTTCTGTGACCATTAAACTCACATTCTTCGTTCCGGTATTGTTCCAGGTTACCGAATAATCTTGCCCAGTGCCAATTTGAGTGGCGGTCCCGCCGTCAAAACTCCAGGTATAGATGGCAGAAGAGGTACCCGAGCCAGTATAATTAATAATCGCTGGTTGCCCAGAACAAATTGCACCGGGCATGCTGAATGTGGAGGTTGGAGAATCGAATACTTGAATGCTAAACACGGTATCAATGAAGCAGCTACTTACCGTAATCCCCAAGGAAAGGTTCTTAATTCCACTGGAGTTCCAGGTTATATCATAAGCTTCCTGACCAGGTAATTTTACGGGGCTACCACCAGCAAAATTCCAATCGAAGGTAGAGGTTAATATTTCCGCATTTCCAATATAAATTACGTTAACAGGGGAGTTTACACAGACAGGAGAACTGATTGATAGCGTCATTAACGGTTCTTGAATAACGTTGACAGTAAGACTATCCCTGGATTTGAAACATTTACGATCACAAGGAGTTTGAGTAGTCGATTCTAACCAGTAAATGGTAGTATCCAGAGGTGATACTGTGATGTTCAATGAAGTTTCTCCCGTACTCCACAAGTATACGCCATCACCTCCCGAAGCTGACAACGTAATTGATTCACCAATACAAATATCCAGACTAACGCTAGGTGTAATAAGAATGTCTGATTTGATTAATGATGCATCGAATAGATTATCAACTTGTGTAGCATCTAATGCGTCGGCATAAAATCTTAAATAGTCTATTTTACCCGAGGCATTTTCATCTTTACTTATAGGGGCTCCGCCAGAGTTGTCTTCAAACAGTTTAAAATCGTTTAGCAATTCAGTTTGATTATCTGTATTTATTCTTATTTCTTCATTCCCATCAAGGTAAATGATTATCTCGGGTGGAACCACTGTGCCATCCCTGGTGATGGATATATTAATCCAGTCACCTTCACCAATTATGGTAGTACCAAAAACCACATCCGCCGGATCATTGGTAAACTGAAATTCCAGGCGACCATCCGGTGCCAAATAAAGGCCGGCATCATTTTCTGCCTTGAACCTTAAGATCCTCCTTCTTCCTGATGGGCTTGCCGAGGGGCCTGTAAACTTAAAAAACAATTCCAGGGAATATGTATTAGCAGGGAGGTTGGATTTGCTCAAATTTAAACCATCCCCTTGTCCGAAAACGTAAACTGAATCTGTACCAAAACAAATGGTTGCCCCTGATTCGAAAATTCCAGGATTTCCAATAATCTCTAAGTTGGCAATACCAGCACTTGGATCATCATTGATCAATAATCCGTCAAAATTATAACAGGCCACTGGAAATGGGACAGGTTGTGCAGATAAGTTATTGCTACAATATACCAATGATATAAAACAGCACACCCTTAACAAGGTTATCGAAACTTGCTGATCCATTATTATTTTGAATAAGTAAAAGAGCTTCAAAGGACCTTTAAGGATTAATTAGTAATTCTTGTTATATAAATATACGGGTTAAATGTGATCGGTATTGCGAGGAGTATAATTAACAAGTTCATTTGAAGAAATTTGTTGTTTTGTGATCCAAGCTACTTTCAATTATAAAACAAGATCAATGACAGTTACCCCTAATGGCCAATGGATTTTTTTTAAATTACTAACAAAATAATAGAGGGAATGTTTGACGGCCATCAGCCAACCGTGGTTTCTAATAATCCTATTTAAATTACCAATGTAAGATTTGAGATCTTACTAATTGCTACCTATCCTAAATCAATACTAAATTAACTAGTGGTTTAAAGTAACCAAAAGTTTATTAAACTATTATGAAAAAGTGGTTGGCTTTTTTAATTGTATCTTCTCTGATATTTTGTTCATGTAGTTCAAAAATTGCTTGTGCTACTAAAGCAGGTAAAAAAAAGAATGTTTTTTATAATTCTATACAATACGGAAATCAGAAGAAATCTGCCAAACTATCTGCCAAACTAGTTAAAAAGTTTAATAAAAAACGTAGTCCTTACAAGCGATAATTAGGTTATGTTAGTTTATCCATAGCAAAACACTAGTTCATATGATTGAAAATAAACTACGGGTTTGTTTTGACAAATCGATATATCTATTACTGAGTGATATGTTAATCACTGAAGTCCAAATCAAAGGCTATACTTGAAAGTGTTATCAATCAAACCACTTCTAACAAACCGTGCACAACACTAGGTGATTTCACAATTCCAAGTCCCAATATTGGGACTATCTCTCTCTATTGCCCCAAAGGGATCACTTTGTGACAAATCAAGGCCAATTTTTAAACTTTTATATCACAATTCTAATAACTGTCATTTTGATGTATTGGAAGGAGAAGTTCCTTCAAGAGAAAAATTTAAAGAACAGAAGGAGAATACTAGAAAAGAAAGATTAAAACAGAACATGAAAGTCGAGTGCTGTGAAAAGATATATCACCAACTAGAGAGGTTTTAATGTTTTGAACGATGGCAAAGATTATTAACAAATACAAAATACCAGGCAAAACTTAAGTATGATAGAGGTCATTAAAAAGGCTTTTAATGATTGGAA
>CBDVAV010000343.1:0-5691 GCA_965372055.1 uncultured bacterium
CCTGGTTCGGAATCGAAAATTTTTCCCACATCATCGAGATTTGGCGATCTGAATCCCGAGGAAACGGAAAAGTCAAACTTCCATTTTGGAGTCAATTTATAAACCAGGCCTAAACTCCCGTTAATTGCCCCATTATTGATCTTGATCTCGGTAAAAGGAAAGTTAAAAAATGATTGATTGTCAAATTTTGACTGCAAATCGAAATAACTGTACCTGACACCTGCATTTAAAATCAGTTCCTCCTTAAGCTTATTCTTATAGTAAAAATAGGCAGCTGTAGAATAGAAATCAGTTCCACCATCTGGGTATCTGGTAGCGGCTGCCCCAACTAGCCCTGTTTCAATATTTTGAGTAAGGGCATTGGAGGACACCTTATTGGAGACAACTTCTATTCCATAAAAAAAATGGTGTGCATTTACCAACTTATCAAAATCAGCATTCAACGACAAAATATCAACGCTTTCTATTCTTGATCGGAGTACATCGTCTTGGAATTTCCTGTCATGCCTGCTTTCTTCCACTTTTTGGTAAGCAAAAGTGATTTTCCCGGCATCAAAAACTCCTTTTGGTTGAAATAACCGTGCCTTTACCATGTGCATCATCCATTCCTGGGGCCCGTAGTACCATTCTGCATTTCTTGGCAATCCGTTTCTCTTTTCAATCAGGCGGTCATACCTGGGAATGTTCGATGAAGTGGAGTAATAGAATCCATAGTCAAACACCAGGTTATTGGAGAATTTTGCCCTCAGTTTGCCTTGTAAATTGTGTTGATTGTAACCGCTAAATATTTGGCGGTTTGGATCAGGATTATTTATGATACTGTCTTTTCCATTTATTCTTGAAACATAGCTGGGCCTCTTTCCAAAATCAGGGAACTTTTCATCTCTTTTATTTCCAGTTATCAAATGCCCAAAATCACTAAAAGAGTATGAAATTGATGATGCTACATTTTTTCCTGCCATTACTAATTGAATGTTTCCGGTTTTCTCCTCATTTACAGATGAAAACCGTGTTAATGCTTTACCCCTTATCTTTAGCCCATCGGTGGAAAAATTAGGCTCCAGTGTATGAAAATCCATTACCCCGCCGATGGCATCACTACCGTATATTACCGACCCGGGGCCAAATACCACTTCTGCACTTTTTAGGCTGTTTACATCCATGGAGATTACATTCTGTAGATTTCCGCTTCTATAAATAACATTATTAAGCCTCACCCCGTCCACCACCATCAAAACCCTGTTTGCTGCAAAACCCCTGATCATCGGGCTTCCGCCACCCAATTGGCTTTTCTGGACAAATACCTGCCCTGTGGCTTCCAAAAGATCCGCTGAAGTCTGTGGGTTCTTGAATTCTACCTCTGCTGTAGATATATCCAATATTTTGTTGGGCACTTCGCTTTTATCTTGCTCCCATTTATTAGCGGCTATTACCACACTTTCAAACCTTATGATCTTTTCAGTCAAACTTATCCTGGTATTGTTTACTGGCAAGTCGCTAAAAGAAATGGAAAATTCATGGTAGGAGGGATGCTGGAACAAGAGAATGTCAGATTTGTCAAATTGTTCAAGGGAGGCAATTCCCGCTTCATTTGTTTGGGTAAATTTTGACTTTTCAACGTTGAATATGGCAACATTTTCTATTGCTTCCAGCGTTGTTTTATTAACTACCGTTACGGTTTGTCCATAAATTGAAAATACTGAAAACAGTAGGGTGCATATAATTATTGACTTGACCGGGTTTGTCATAATCGACAAAAATAATCGCTAAAAATTGCCTCAGACGCTAAAGGTTTCTTAAAATTGCTGCCTGTTTGATTTTTGAAATCCAATTTGCAATTATAATGCCTTTGATCAAGGAATCTAGCTATAAACCACCGTTTTATCTAAAAAACGGGCACCTTGCCACTATCATTCCCAATATGTTGAGGAAAGTAAATGGGGTTGATTATCAAAGGGAAAGGATTGATACTTCCGATGGGGATTTTCTTGACCTTGACTGGATTAGAAACAAGGGGCAGAAGTTGGTAATTATTTCCCACGGATTGGAGGGCAGTTCAGACAGGCAATATATCAGAGGTGCTGCTAAATCATTTTCAAATAATGGTTGGGATGTATTGGCATGGAATTGCAGGAGTTGTTCCGGTGAACTCAACGGGAAACCGAGGCTTTACCACCATGCTGCCACGGAAGACCTTTCAGATGTAATTGATTCGGTAATCAACAAATATGAAGTTATAACGCTGGTTGGTTATAGCCTTGGTGGCAGCTTGATACTTAAATACCTGGGGGAAACCGGGCAGAAAGTTGATCCAAGAATTAAGGCCGCTGCCGTGTTTTCTGTTCCTTGTGACCTAAAATCAAGTGCCTTGGAGCTTTCAAAGCCAAAAAACAGATATTACTTGAAACGGTTTTTGAAAAAACTAGGTAAAAAGATCAAAGCCAAGTCAAACCAGTTTCCCGGGATTATATCTTATGATGGTTTTGATAAGATAACCTCATTTTATGAATTTGATGCCAGGTATACTGCTCCTTTGCATGGTTTCAGGGATGCCGATCATTTTTACCAGGTGGCCAGTTCAAAGAATTACTTAGCAGGATTATCAACTCCGATACTACTGGTCAATGCCAAAAACGACCCTTTTTTAAATGAAAAATGTTGTCCGGTAGAGTTTGCTGAAAGCAGCAAACACCTCTTTCTGGAAATGCCAAAATATGGTGGACATGTGGGGTTCACCAGCAAGAGAGGTAATAATGCAAGTTGGAGTGAAACCAGGGCTCTGGAATTCTTTGAGCCATATGTTTTATGAAACAGGCCTGACGAGTATTATGAGCCCATTGGATTCCATAGCTAATGGGGTACATTTGAATGGTAAATAACCAGCACTTTGTGCGTTTAGCCAGTTGTTGTAGTGCATTAATGCAGATGAAAAACAATGATGGTAAATATTTAGAGAAACTTGTTCAGTTGATTGAAAAATCAATTGATCCAAATGCCATTATAGACCATGATGTACAAATGCCTATTTTAACATCTCAAATAGGTGCTACCACTCAATGTGACGTTGTTATTAAAACAGGTACTCCATTCGAGAAACCATAACAATTGTTGAAGTACAGGATAGAGGAAGCAAACCAGCTGTAAACGACTTTAGGGGGTGGCAAAAAAAATTAGAAGATGTAGGTGCTCAACATTTAATTTGTGTATCTAAACAAGGATTTACCAAAACTGTAAAAGAAAGAGCCTCTCAATCTGGCAACACCATTCGACTGATAAAACTGATATCATTAGATGCTGAAGAAATCCCGCTAAATTTTCTCCGATTTCATTTTCATTTTAGAGATTTTGATATTCAATCGTTAGAAAACATGAAAATATCGGCTTCCAGAACAGAAATGGAAGAGTTGGGGGTTAGAGGGAAAGCCATAAATACCAAGATCCTTAATCTGAATGAATCAAAACTTTCTTTAGATAAATCCGAATTGATTTCAATATTCATTATTTGCAGAGATTTTTTTCATCCTCCGTCAGATCAAGAATCTGGCAAAGATAAACTGGTATTTAAATTGGAAGAAAATCCGCTGTATTTTCTTGTCGAAGATGAATTTGTAAAAATAGGTCTTGATTTTGAATTTGAATGGACAAATAAATTTATTGAAATACCTATTTCTACCCTATCCTATGAACAAGACGATTATGGTACACTTGCATGGGTAGTAGAAGCAAACTATCAATCATCAAAGGGGAATCTTGGTTTTAAAATTCCAATTAGACAATTAGGCAAAAATTACTTGATAAATAATATGTCTATTGAACTACCAGACAACGTTGAATTAACTATGTATACACCGCACAACAACAAAAGATAAATAAACATAGGGCTTTTCTGCGATCAGAAAATTCAGTGGCTTCTGGAAAGTCGGCCAAGAAATGTTAAATTTATAAATCGGTCTTGGCTTTGAGCAGATGAGAGGTTCGTGCTTTCTTATCCCCACTCATCGTAGCCAGGTGCTACAGGCATAAGTGAATACGTTTGACAATTCTTTATTTCGCATTTATTGCTAATTTTACAGTAAATGGAACATTGAAAAAATAATTTGGTATGCTTAAAGATAGTAATTTGTTGAAAATCTACATGATGGTAGATAAAATGGAAGAAACAGAACAAACCTTAAAAATCAAGAAAGACATTAAAACTTTACTTAGTGAATCATTAAAACTGTCTGTTTTAGAGACTTCTAGTATTGCTGATGTATTAGGATTTGAAGAAACAAAAAAGATAATATTTGATATGTATAGACTTGTTGAAATAACTGAAGAATCGAAAAACAGCAAATAATTCACTTTGTATTATGAATGATAGAACAATGTACATTGGTAATCTTATCAAACAGAATATTTCTGATATTGATCCCGGTGCTCAAGTTATTCTTTACGGCTCACGAGCAAGAGGGGAAGAAAAAGAGGAGTCAGATTGGGACATATTAGTATTGACCGATTACTCAGTGGACATTGAAAAGGAAAGAGATTTCAGGAATCACTTATATGATTTAGAACTTGAAACTGGTGAACCTTTTTCTGTTTTCGTCTATTCAAAAACAGATTGGGATACAAAACAAAGAGTTACCCCGTTTTATCGTAATGTCACCAACGAAGGCATTCCGTTATGACGAATGAAGAACGCAATGAATATGTTAATTATAGAATAGAAACAGCTCGTAATACTTTGGATGCAGCAAAAGTATTGGCAGAAAATGGATTTTGGAATTCATCTGTAAACAGACTCAAAAAGCCGATATTTATTTGCAGCCAAAGGGCATTATCACGAAAGCTTAAAGGCCACCAAGGCTGAATTCACAAAGGTTTTTAGGAAATATGGAATTCCAGATCAAATTCACACAGACAACGGAAGTCCCTTTGGATCTGTTCGATCCATTCAACGCTTTACCCAACTCTCATACTGGTTTATTGACCTGGGAATAATGCCTGTTTTTTCTGATCCGGCACACCCAGAGCAAAACGGACGACACGAGAGAATGCATCGGGATTTAAAGGCGGCCTGTGCTAAACCCTCTGCTTACGATTTAAAGGCTCAACAACGCAGATTAAATCACTTCGTAAAGGAATATAATCACGAAAGACCTCACGAAGCTTTAGAGATGGAAACACCAGCTTCAATATACAGTTTTTCAACCAGGCCATTTCCTGAAAGAATACGACAATTTGATTACGAATCAAGCAATAAAGTTATGAAAGTAACACAAAACGGGGCCATCAGATGGAAGTCCTATCACTGGGTATATCTAACGGCTGCATTGAAAAGAAAATATGTTGGAGTAGAAGAAATGGGCAACGGAATATGGAAGGTAGGCTATAGAAAAGTATTTTTAGTTTACTTTGATGAATAGAATATTAGAAACAAATTTAAGTGCAATTAACTCTCAAACAAAAGGAGGTGAAATTATGAATAGATTATTCAAATTAATCTTGATTGGTGCTTTTGTTCTTCTGCCTGTATCAGCGTTCGCTGCTGACACAACTATTCCAGGATTTCATTTTGGGGACTTTAACAGTGATGGTGAAACAGTAACTGTTTCTTGTCCTACAGGTGCTGAGTGTACTGCACCGACAATCAATGAATCTGGGATGTTGCAGAGAATGATTAAGGACTCAGACGGAAATTTTTATTTC
>CBDVAV010000344.1:0-5677 GCA_965372055.1 uncultured bacterium
GGTAGATCAAAATGACAGGTTAACAGGCAGCTTAACCGATGGTGATGTTCGGAGGGGTTTATTAAGAGGACTTGGCATGGAAAATATCGTGGATGAGTTAATTCAATCTCACCCAAAATTCATTATTAAAGGGAAGTATGCCATTGAGGAAATAATTTCATATAGAAATGGCAATTTTAAAATCATCCCGGTTCTAGATACTTCCAATAAAATTATTAACGTATTAAATTTCCGAATACAAAAGTCTTATTTACCTGTTGATGCAGTATTAATGGCAGGTGGAAGAGGAACCAGATTAAGTCCTTTAACGGATACAAAACCAAAATCATTGCTAAAAATTGGAGATAGAACTATAATAGATTACAATATTGATCGGTTAAGAAAATTTGGAGTAGATGATTTATGGTTGAGTGTAGGCTACTTGGGAGAACAATTGGAAGAGCACTTCTGCAATAGGATAACAAATAACATAAAAATTAATTACATATGGGAAGATCAACCACTAGGAACAATTGGAGCAGTAAGCAAAATCAAGGATTTCAAGCATGATTATGTGCTGATTTCTAATTCAGACTTGCTCACGGATCTTGATTATGAAGATTTTTTCCTGGATTTTATTGAAAAAGATGCGGATTTTTCTGTAGCAACTATTCCTTACGAAGTAAAAGTGCCTTATGCGGTTCTGGAAACCAATGGACACCTTATTCATGATTTTAAGGAAAAGCCGACTTATACCTATTATTCAAATGGTGGTATCTATTTGGTCAAAAATTCGGCACTTGATTTTATCCCTAAGGAAACCTTTTTCAATGCCACTGATTTGATGGAAACACTTATTAAAAGTGATAAAAAAGTCACTTCGTTCCCCATAAGAGGTTACTGGTTGGATATTGGAAAACCTGAAGATTTTGCCAAAGCTCAGGATGATATAAAACATATTAAATTTTAGTGAGACCCTTAGTTGTAATTCCAGCCAGAGGAGGTTCGAAAGGCTTGCCAGGTAAAAATATTAAACCACTTAATGGTAAACCATTAATTCACTACTCTATTGAGGTGGCGCAATCGGTATTTGAGGATGAAGTAATTTGTGTAAGTACAGATTCTGATGAGATAATTGAGGTGGTCGAACAAACAGGATTGAAAGTGCCATTTCTACGACCAGCTGAGTTAGCGACAGACACTACGGGTTCTCGTGAAGTTCTATTACATGCACTCGAATATTATCAACAAAATGGATTTGATCCGGATGTAATTGTTTTGTTGCAACCAACTTCTCCTTTTAGAACAAACAAACATATAAAAGAAGCATTGAAATTGTATTCCAGTGATTTAGATATGGTGGTGTCAGTGAAGGACTCCAAAAGTAATCCTTATTTCACCTTGTTTGAAGAAGACGAAAATGGGTATTTGAATAAATCAAAGCAAGGGAATTACACCAGACGCCAGGATTGTCCAAAGGTTTGGGAATATAATGGGGCAATCTATATTATAAATATTTTGAGCTTAATCACATCACCAATTAATAAGTTTAAGAAAGTAAAGAAATATGTAATGGATGCTAATAGTTCGGTTGACATAGACGAAGAAATTGATTGGGAATTGGCCTCTCAATTGGCAAAAAGAGAAGATGCCTAATAATGTAATGATATTTGGAGTTAAAAAGAGTGGGACCTCTTTATTTCGTCAACTTCTTGATGGCCATCATCAAGGAATTGTATTACCTGGGGAATTTGATACTTATCGTTTGTGCTATAGTAAACATTATGAAAGCAAAAAACATCTTTTAATTGATTACCTATGCACTAGCCGGGACAATTTAAGGGGATCAGCATTTAAAATGAACCCGAATTCCTTCTCTGCTATTGAAATATCTACAATTGAACGAATTACAGTGAACGAATTAATATCTTCTTTTGATGGTAGTATTAAAGGTTTGAAAACTGAAGAAGAAAGTGCTATTTTTAACAGACCAATTTATTTTGATACACTTGAACAGGAGTTAGACCAAATCCAGGATCCTATAGATATCCTTAATGCCGAATTTCTGGCATATCAGAAAGCCTGTAAAAGCCCTATTCCAATGTTTAGGGCATTTAAAGAAGTAAGTATTTCAAATTTAGGATGTTCTCATATTGGTGATTTGCTAGACTCTAATTCTGTAAATAAACTGATTTTTGTTAGAAGGGATCCCAGGGCTATTCTTAATAGTAGAATAAAATCTGATTTAAAGCATTTTGGAAAGGTTACTGATCTAAGAAGAAAAGTCACCTTACTCAGAACTATCAATTATGTTTTCAATGATCTTGAATATATTTTATCTAAGTTCAAAGATAGGATTCTTATAGTGGACTACGAGGATCTGGTAACTTCAGCAGAAGAAGTAATGAAGAAAGTAGCTATTTTCTTAGACGTACAATATAATTCCGACCTTTTAACACCTAGCATATTGGGTCATTCGTCAAAAGTCACCACCTGGTCGGGAGCTAATACTCCTTCATCAAAACATATTTCAAATGAGTCCAGGGATTCATGGAAAAATGAGTTGTCTTTATTTGAAAGGCTCTTATGCGATACCATAAACAACAAGCTTATTGTGAACCGGGGATATAAAAAAAACTGTTTTCCACTACTTACCAAAATATTAGTATACGTGGCAAAGATGCTTAAACCAAATCTCTTCAAAATCTGATGACAATTTGTATACCGATTGAGACGTCAGTCAGGGAATTGGATGGAAAATTGTTGCTGGCTACTTTATTGTTAGATGCCAATTATGAGGTTCTTATAGGCGGCAGATCTCAGACAAAAAAGTATGCATTAGCAAAAGGTAATTGCATTTATTTGGCAAAAAGCTTAACTATTGCCGAAGTTAAATTTTACAAGGATTTAAAAAAACGCAATTGTTTAATATGTCTTCTACATGCCGAAGGGGGAATTTATTCGAAAGACATGACCAATTCAATTCATTATTCCTATCCAAAGGAATTAAATGAATTTATTGATTTAATATTTGTTTATGGTCAAGCAGTCAAAGACAAACTTGTTGAGATATTTCCTTATTTAAATAATAAAATAGTTGTTACCGGTGATCCAAGGTTCGATTTGTTAAAGGAAAAGTATCACAGCCTGTATGAGCGGGAAATTCAGGATTTACGTACACAATACGGACAATTCATATTAATCAACACTAGCTTTGGTATATCAAACCATTTATTGGGAGATAAATATGCTTATAACCTTCTTGAAAATACTCTGGATTTCACGGAAAATCAAAGATCCCTTCTTATTAGGAAGATGAATTCATTTAAGGAAATTGTTGCATCTTTTATTGAACTAATAACCTACCTGAGTTGCAATCTGCAAGGGTATAATATTATTGTCAGACATCACCCTGAGGAAAACATGGATACCTATAAAAAGGTAACAACTGGATTAAAGAACGTTCATGTAGTTCACGAAGGCAATGTTGTTAAATGGATAATTGCCTCCGAGGGAACCATACACTACGATTGCACCACTGGTGTAGAATCATTTATGGCAGGGAAAAAGACATTATCATATGCTATAGATATTGATGAAGAAATAACAGCCTGGCTTCCTTTATACGTTAGCAGTATTTCAAATTCAAAAGAGGGTATTCTATCACTTATTAAGGAAGAAGATGTTAATGAAACCAATGGAATTACAGAAGATCAAAAGCGAAAAACACTTAGTGAGTACCTATATAATGTTTATCATGAATCATCAGCAATAATTGTTGATAGTTTGATCAATCGGTTGAGTTTGGGAGTCCATGTGAAATCGATAAAATTTCAATTACTAAAAATATACTTATGGGGAAAGCTTATTAAAGTCCTACGATTATTGGGAAAAAAGCAAAAACTTTCTACATCAACTTATAAACTAGGCACCTTTAAAAAGCAGGAAATTCTTAGTAAAGTAAAAGAATTAGCGCATACCCAGGGCATTGATAGTGATTTCAAGTGTAAAATAATTCAAGAAGGATTGTTTAAACTTTATAGATAATGTGTGGATTGTTTGGCGTTATACATTCTAATGGCAAATTGGATCCCACGAGATGTGAGGGTGCACTTGAAACGCTGAACCATAGAGGCCCTGACCACACGGGTATTTGGCGTGACAATTCTATTTTTATTGGACATAAAAGGTTGAGCATAATTGATTTATCGGAGAATGGTCAACAGCCTATGATAAGCTCAGATGGCAATGTAGTGATGTCAATAAATGGAGAAATTTATAATTTCAAATCACTTCGTAAAGAATTGTCGAAAGAGTTTAATTTTAGGGGCAATTCTGATTCTGAAGTTGTTCTATATGGTTATATTAAATGGGGAATAGAAAGGTTGCTGAAAAAATTAGATGGGATGTTCGCTTTTATTATTTATGATCGAAAGATCAATAAAATTTATGGCGCCAGGGATCGCTCAGGAATTAAACCTCTTTATTATAATTTGTCGAATAATCTTATCTGGAGTTCTGAATTGAAAGGAATTGTAGAGTATTTGCCAAATTTAGAAGTTGATAAAGAGGCAATATATGATTACTTTACTTACCGTTATATTCCAACCCCCAAGACATGTTATAAGCATACATTTAAGTTACCTCCAGCTAACTATTTTGAATATTGCTGCGATTCTCATGCATTGAATATTAGAAAATATTGGAAACTAGAGTGTGTCACTAGTTCAATTACCATTGAAGAGGCTAGCGTTGAATTGCGAAGCTTAGTATCAAAATCGGTGGGTTCTCAATTAATGAGTGATGTGCCGGTGGGATTTTTCTTGAGTGGAGGGATGGACTCAAGTGTTGTAGTTTCGGAAGCATCCAATCTTATTGATAAAGTCAACACCTACACCATAGGATTTCATAACAAG
This sequence comes from uncultured bacterium, assembly GCA_965372055.1. GTDB lineage: Bacteria > Bacteroidota > Bacteroidia > Cytophagales > Cyclobacteriaceae > CBDVAV01. The sequence goes on from CBDVAV010000344.1 coordinate 4,896, forward strand.
AATGATGAATCAGGTTATGCGAATATAGTAGCGAAATCGTTTAATACTAACCATATGTTAAAATATTCTGATTCAGACTATCATGAAATGTTTAAACTCTTGCCAGTATGGTATGACGAGCCTTATGCCGATACCTCTGCATTTCCATCTTTTATTGTAAGTGAAATTGCAAAAGAGAACTCCACGGTAGTATTGACTGGTGATGGTGGTGATGAGTTATTTGGCGGCTATAATAAATATATGATTTTCAAAAAATTAAGCAAGAACATTCGCTTTAATTCGAACTACTTAAAATCTTTTGCAGCTAATTTAAAAAACTCTAACAAGAGAATTTTAAAAGCATTAGGGTCACGATTCCAAACCGAAATGTTATTTAATGATTTTGAATTATTAACCAGCTTAATGTCTGGTAAGATAAAGGAAGAAAAAGTGGAATTCGCAAAAATGCTTAATATTTCTCACGATTATGACGATTACTGGTATTTCCGGAAGCATTATAATGAAGAGCTACCAATATTAACAAGACTGCAGTATATGGATTTTATGACTTATCTGCCAGATGATATTCTTACCAAGGTAGATCGAGTAAGTATGGCCAATTCTCTGGAAACCAGGGTGCCTTTTTTGTCGAATGAAATCATTGATTTTGTATTTAGATTACCTGAAGCCATCAGGTACTTAAATGGGGAATTAAAGGGATTACTTAAGCAAGTCTATAGCAAAGATTTACCAAAAGAAATCTTGATTCGGGGTAAAAAAGGTTTTAGTGTTCCTGCAAATTT
>CBDVAV010000345.1:0-5666 GCA_965372055.1 uncultured bacterium
AAGTTCTAATTTGGAAAGAGCTGAAAACAGTGGATTTACTGATGATAAAAGAGAGCAAATATTAGCAAAATCAAAGACTTTACTTAATGGTTAAGTACAAATTAAGTAATGCAGCAAAAGAAGACTTAATTAAAATTCATCATTACGGAATCAATAAATTTGGAATGGTACAAGCTGATAAATATTTTGATTCAATTTTTGAATATTTTGACATTATAGCCCAACGACCATTTTCATTTGAATCAGTTGATTTTATTAAAAAAGGATATAGAAGATGTGTTTGTGGTTCTGACAGTATTTATTTCAAAGTCAATAATAACATTGTAGAAATTATGGCTATAATTGGAAGACAAGATTTGAATAATATTCTTTAGTGGACCTGGCTTCCCTAGTCTGTGTCGCACAGACCAAGCAAAGTGAAACAGACTGGGGATTATTGGTTTCGGTTTGTGAAGACACAAACCAAGGATACAGGTAGCAAGTCCTGGAAATCGGAAAAATCAGGAGGTCTATTTAGGATTAAGTTTGGTCTCTCTTCAACCATTTGAGCAAATTATAAATCAGATTAGAATTTTGATTGTTTTTTTAAAGCATTTCTATAAACTGAAAATATCTTTGATCTGGACACTACCCCTACATAAATGTTGGATTTATTAACTACGGCAAGATTCCAGGTACCGGATTTCTCGAATTTATTAACCATAGTTCCAAAATCATCTGTTATTAACAGGACTTCCGGGGTTCTAATCATGATTTCCTTAACATTTATGTCATACTTTGAACTTTCAAACATTAATTCCCTTATATCATTTAACATTATTATACCGGTCAAGTGATTGCCCGTATCAACAACCGGAAAAATATTTCTCTTAGACTTGACTATTATTTTGACCAATTCCCCCAATTTAGCTTCATTTGGAACGGTTAAAAGATCCTTTTCTATCACTTGTTTAATATCAAGGGACTTGAGCAGTAGTAATTCTTCTTTATGTTCTTCTTCCGGGTCCTCTCCAAATTTAATTTCAGACAATTTTCTACTGTAAGCTAAAACAATATCGGATGAGGTAATTATTCCCTTTACTTTTTTGTTATCCGGATCATCCAATACCATAAGTTCGTCAACAAAATTATCATTCATTAGCTGATTGGCCTTTGATATTAAATCTTCCAAATACACAATATTCAAATGCTGGTGCATTAAGTCACTGGCAGTTTTAATATTCTGATCAGGATCATGTAAAATATGAGTTATGTCATCAATATTAAATATTCCCAGAAGAGATTCATCATCATCGACTACAGGATAAATTCTTTGCCTGCTTTTATCAACAACTTCCAAAATTTCCGAAATACTACTGCTTTTTTTGATGTAGCTAAACTTCCGGGATTTACGATATGTTTCGCCTACAATAGTAGCATTAATAATGTCCGGGGTATATCTGCTGAAATGTGCCTGAGAATATGTTTTATTTGAAACCTGATTTTCATAAATGCTCCATTTGCGCGTGACAAGATAAGCAATGGTACAAACCCACATGGTTGGTAAAAGCAGTTCATAATTACCTGTAAGCTCACTTACCATAATAATCGTTGAAATGGGAGTATTGGCAGCTGCAGCAAAAAAACCGGCCATTCCGACAATAGTGAAAGTAACGGGATTGGATATTACTCCAGGGAATAAGTTGTGAAATGAAAATCCAATCGCGGTACCCAAGGTCCCACCGATAACCATTGAGGGGCCAAATACTCCTGCACTTCCCCCGGATGCAACTGAAAAGGAAGTTGTTATTATCTTACCAAATCCAATGAGCAGAAGTACTGATATTCCTACATTGGCAATTCCATTGTTGAAAATTTCTTGCAAAATGCCATACCCACCTCCCATGACATCAACAATAAATTTTTTGTCATCAAATATAAGTATTAGCGAAAGCCCAATAGAACCAGTTATGAACCCTCCGATTGCCGGCTTAAAATATTTAGGAATATTCAGTGATTTAAATAGGTTCCTGGTCCTATAAAAAACCTTCACAAAAAAATTTGCTACAATGGCTAATGTTAATGCAAGAATCAAATATGGAATAAGTTCTAATGCATTGGTAAAACCCATTCCGCTGGTTTCAATGAACATGTGTTTCCATCCAAAAACTAAAGAGTAAATAGTGTACGCAATAATGGAAGCAACTGTGGAAGGTAAAATGACTTCAGATTCGAACTCCGGATCTGAGTAGAGTACTTCGGCAGAAAACAATGCGCCCGCAAGAGGTGCATGGAAAATACTACCAATTCCTGCTCCCATACCTGCTGCCAGCAACCATCGCCTGGACCTTGTATTCATTCCTATTTTAACTCCCAAAAAACTTCCAAAACCTGCTCCAATTTGGGCAATTGGTCCTTCCCTGCCACCTGATCCGCCTGAGCCAATTGTTATTACGGAAGCAAACAGTTTTATTATTGGGACAATAGGTTTAATTATTCCCCTTTTTCTATGAAAAGATTTAATCACTTCGTCAGTACCATGACCCTCAGCCTCGGGTGCAAACCCATAAACGATAATGCCAGATAATAATCCGCCAATGGTAGGAATCAGAACCACGAGAAAAGGAATAAAAATACCAGATGAAAAATTGATAATTTCTATTTCCCCACCTGGAGAAGAAGGTTCAAGTCCCATCAATTGGATGAAAGAAAATCCACTAATTAGTGAAAGAAGACTTTGCAGAACAATTGCGCCGATCCCGCTTACCACCCCAATAATACTCCCCAAGATCAACCATTTTCCCGCGTGTTTGAAATTGAATTGCTTTTTAAGGTAATCAGTGGATAATAGCTTCACTTATCAATTATATACTAGATTGAATTTATTTGCACTTAAAGTATCCTGAATTATGATCATTGTCAAACTCCGATGTATTTTCAGTTTAGGATTTTAAAATTTACAATTTTATTGGCAGATTTCAGTTCAGATTGTCTTTAGATTTATTTATAATTTTTGAATTAATTGATATTGTAATCAAGCAATTAACAAGTAAAAGAACTGCTATCACTTAACAATGATGTGCAACTAGCCTGAATTCAAAACTGCCAAAATCTTGACAGGTTCTTTTCCAATTGGTTGGCTCTTGATTCGTATTCTTTATTGATCATCTCATTTGACTTGGTGGCAGCTTCGGTAAACTTTTGTGGCTGGTTATTGATGCCGGAAATGAAATTATTAAAGCACTTTGGCAGGGCATTCAAATCATATCCCCCCTCAAGAACGGCAAATACATTGGTGAATTCCCTCTTTAACAATTCCCCCAAAAAGTAATAGGTGTCAAAACTAAGTCGAAGATTGAGCAAGGGATCACTTTGGTGGGCATCAAAACCCGCTGAAACTGCTACAATATCCGGTTCGAATTGTTTGGCTACTGGCATGAACCTTTCTATTGCGCTTCTAAAGATATCATCCCCACTTTCAGGTGGCAATGGTACATTTATGGAATATCCGACACCTTTGCCCTCTCCAATCTGGTCGGCTGTACCCTCCCCTGGAAATGCAGGATACTGATGTAAGGACCAGAATAAGACATTGTCTGTATTACTAAATGTATGGAAAGTGCCATCACCCAGATGTCCGTCAAAATCAAAGACCATCACCCGTTTGCCCTGATTGACAAAATCTTGAACGGCAATGGCAATATTATTGAACAAGCAAAAACCAGTGGCCTTGGTTGGGTATGCATGATGTCCCGGAGGTCGGACTACAGCAAAACCGTTAGTTTGAGAAGCCATTATTGCTGCCCCAACAGCACTTACCGCTGCATTATAGCTGCCTGGAGAGGTTAGGGTGTCGGGATCAAGATTGCTGCCCTGCCCACAAAATTCCTTTACCCTTTTGATATGCTCGGTAGTATGTACAAGGTTTAGATATTCCTCTCCTGATTCAATTAATGTTTCTTCTTGTATAGCCAGTACCTCCAACCTCTTGCGGTTCTCTGGATGCATGCCAGTATCATGTTCCAGGAAAATGGGGTTATAGATTGGTTTCATTTATTGGGTTCATCTTCAAATTCGCAATTGTCATTATCTTACCATTTCCACAAATAGTCAAGTTTGATCAGCTTATCCAATTTATTCTTATGGATTCCCACTTTCGTGGGAATGACGCACGGATTTACTTTTGAGATGACATCAATCTTACAAATCAATTTATCATTACCTTCTTATCCCTGGAACATTCACTGGCTCGTCACTATGCCACCAGAATTTATCTGCTTTCTTTTGCGTGGGTGCTACTTCATCAAGGGTATTCCCATCGTACAAACGGCCATTCTTCATCACGTATTTTACTGTATTGGTATTCCTGATGTTTTCCAAAGGGTTTTTATCAAGGATAACCAAATCTGCCAGCTTTCCTGTCTCAATTGAGCCAAGGTCTCCGTCCAATCCAATTGCTTCTGCTCCATGAATAGTTGCTACTTTAAGAGCATCGTGCTCGGATAAACCTCCTGATTGAATGTTCCATATTTCCCAGTGGTATCCAAGCCCTTGTAACTGTCCATGGCTACCTACTCCAGCATGTCCACCTGCAGCAATCAGGTCTTTTACGAAAACGGCATGGTCTTCAAACACATGGTCTTCTTTCATGAACCATGATCCCCTTCTTCTGGCTTTCTGATCTATTTCCCGGTGAGGAGTGAATGTGTTTAGCTTACTGTCGCCATGAACATCTTCGGTGGCATAATAATAGTTTTCTGCCCAAGGGCCACCGTAGGCCACTAACAAGGTTGGTGTGTAGGTGGTGTTGGATTCGGCAACAAACTGGATCACATCTTTATATAATGGATATATTGGAAATGAATGCTCGTGTCCCGGATATCCGTCTAATATTTGGGTAAAGTCCAGTTTCATATCCAATGCCCCCTCTGTGGTAGGCATTAATTTTTGCTCTTTGGCAGCCATGATTATCCACTGCCGCTGTTGCCGGTTTCCCACCAAATACATTTTAATGGTTTTAGTATCATAGTATTCAGAATACTGCTTAAGAATTTTTCTTGCCTGGTCGAGGTCTTTTATGTTATTTGCCCAAAATCCTACACCGGGCCCGGTAGAATATACCCTGGGACCTAACATGTTGCCAGCCCTTACATGGTCGGAATATGTGAGTACATCCGTGGTAGCTGTTTGTGGGTCTCTGGTAGTAGTAACCCCGTAAGCCAAATTGGCCGCATAGATCCAAATCTGGTTTTTATGTATTCCCCAAGCAGGCCACATGTGTGAATGGGTGTCAACGAATCCTGGTACAATGGTCTTTCCGGAGACATCAATTTCCTGAGTCCTGGAAGGGACAGTCAAAGATCCGCTAGGCCCAATAGCTTCGATTCTATTGTCCTTTATCAAAATATCCCCATTATCAATAATTTCATCGCCCTTCATGGTGATGATCCTAGCCCCTTTCAACAAAGTTGTTCCACTGGGAATATCCCTTTTTATATTTACTTTTATCCTGATTTCTGAAGGCTGATATCCTTCGTCTTTTTTCTCTTCGTCTTCGTCTTCGTCTTCTTTATCATCATCTTTTATACCTTCTTTCTCATCCTCACCTTCCTCATCATCGACCTTTTCTTCATCTTCTTTTTTCTCCTTTTCGTCTTTAGCCTTTTCTTCTTTAGCAATTTTTACAC
>CBDVAV010000346.1:0-5657 GCA_965372055.1 uncultured bacterium
CGACAAATAATCTTCCACCAAACGATTGATTTTATCCAAATCCTTAGGATTAAGCAAGTCCAGGTTTTCATGGTACTCTTTGTTTAGTCCCTCCTCAAAATCATCCAAAAAAATACGATGGGTTATTTGTAAAGCATTAGACTTTCCGTCATGGTTGATCTCACATACACTTACATGAAAAGGATGCGGAGTTGAAAAGAAAAGAAAAATGTAAAAATGAAAAAGTATTACAATCATATACATGGCTTTTAAATATCGCTCAACTCAAAAATATACATTATTATTGCATTCCTAAAATCATTGGATGTCGCAGTTTACATTATACTTTCAGCTCGGGATGGAACACATCCTTGACATTGACGGATACGACCACATTATGTTCGTAGTGGCATTAACAGCTATTTATCTAATGCGCGATTGGAAAAGGATTTTAATCCTTGTGACGGCATTCACCATTGGGCATTCCATTACACTGGCATTGGCAACGTTAAGGGTAGTGAATTTCAATTCTCAGTTGATTGAATTCCTTATCCCCGTTACAATTTTTATAACCGCAGTTTCAAATCTGTTTAAAAAAGATTCATTCAGATCACAGGCTCAAATCAATGCCAACTATATATACGCCTTGTTTTTCGGTTTGATCCATGGACTTGGGTTCTCATATTATCTTCGGAGTCTCTTGGGAAGCGATAAAACCATTGTTCCCCAATTATTGGCCTTTAATCTAGGGCTTGAGGTAGGTCAAATAATAATAGTTGCATCTTCCCTGTTCATTTCGTTTATATTTATCTCCATTTTTGGGACTAGCCGAAGGGATTGGAATTTAATCATTTCTTCGGCTGTGGCAGGAATTGCAATTATTCTAATGATAGAAACTAAATTTTGGTAAAAAACTCAAACATTATGAAAAAATTAAATACAATTTTATTTATACTCACACTTATTGCCCAAAGCTATGGCCAGGGTGAATATAAGGCCAAATTCGAACAGATGGGAACAATGCTTCCAACGCCAAATTCATATAGAACGGCGTCTGGGGCCCCCGGCGAAAACTATTGGCAACAACAAGCAGATTATGATATTGATGTGGAATTGAATGATGAAAATCAGTCAATTACTGGATCAGAAACCATCACTTACACCAATAATTCCCCCCAGTCCCTCAACTATTTGTGGGTGCAATTGGAGCAGAATATGAGAAGAAAAGATTCTGATACCTATAGTGCCAGAACAAATAGCCAGATTCCTGATACAGTATTAACAGTATCTTATACACGGCTTGCCGATCTAACTTATACCAAGGGTTATGAGATTAAAGCAGTAAAAGATACAAATGGAAAACCACTTGGTTATAAGATCAATAAAACCATGATGAGGGTTGAATTGCCAAAACCCATAAAAGCGGGGGAAAGTTTTAGTTTTTCCATAGATTGGAACTATGACATCAACGATAGAATGATGGGAGGTGGTAGAAGTGGTTATGAGTATTTCCCAAAGGATAACAATTATCTATATGCCATTGCCCAATGGTTCCCAAGGATGGCAGTGTATGATGATGTGAACGGATGGCAACACAAGCAGTTCCTGGGAAGGGGTGAATTTACCCTGCCTTTTGGAAATTATAAAGTAAGGATTACCGTTCCTGCAGATCATATTTTGGGGGCTACCGGAGTTTTACAAAACCCTGGAGAAGTATTAACAACTGATCAAGTGAAGAGATTCGAAATTGCGAAAAATTCCTCTGAGCTGATAATCATAGCTTCACAAAAAGAAGCTGAAAAGAGGGAAAAATCACCCAATTACAAGGAAAAGAGTACTTGGGAGTATCACGCTGAAAATGTAAGGGATTTTGCGTTTGCCAGTTCCAGAAAATTTATCTGGGATGCCAAAGCAGTGGACATTAACGGGAAAAAACCCCTGGCCATGTCCTATTACCCCAAGGAAGGCAATCCATTATGGGAGCAGGAATCCACTAAAGCAGTTGCCAATACATTGAAAGGTTACTCCAAATTTACTATCGATTATCCCTATCCCGTGGCAATTTCTGTTCATACCGCTTCAATTGGAATGGAATATCCCATGATCTGCTTTAATTACGGCCGTCCCAATGAAGATGGGACTTATTCAGACAATAAAAAATGGGGAATGATTGGCGTCATCGTCCATGAAGTAGGTCACAACTTCTTTCCCATGATTATTAATTCTGATGAAAGACAATGGACTTGGATGGACGAAGGATTAAATAGTTTTGTTCAACACTTGACACAACTTGAGTACTACCCAGACAAACCAGTGACTCGCGGCACTCCCGAAACCATTACCCAGTATATGAAGGGCAGTAAAGAGTTTATCAGGCCTATAATGACAAACTCTGAACAGATTCAGCAATTTGGCAACAATGCTTACTCTAAACCATCAGCAGCACTTGTTCTTTTAAGGGAAACCATTATGGGTGAAGAGCTTTTTGACTATGCATTTAAGGAATATTCAAAAAGATGGGCATTCAAGCATCCTGGCCCTGCCGATTTATTTAGAACCCTGGAAGATGCCTCTGCAGTTGATTTGGATTGGTTCTGGAAAGGTTGGTTCTACTCTATTGACCACGTTGATGTATCAGTTGAAAATGTAAGATGGTCTAAGATGAAGTCTGATGAGAAGGGATTTGAAAATCGCGTGGAATCCACCCAAATAGCCAGTGGCAAAGCAGGAGGTAAAGATGGAGATAAAAAGAAAGATTTCACCGAAGGATTTGATGAATTCACCTTAATGGATTCCGACTCAAAGTATTATGGTGAATTTATGAACCAAGCAGATGATGACCTAGTGAGAAAAAACATTGCCGGTAAAAATTTATATACCGTTACCTTCAAAAATGAAGGAGGTTTGGTTACCCCTATCATAATAGAGTGGACCTATCGGGATGGCTCCAAAGAGATAGAAACTTTGCCTGTGGAAATTTGGAGGATGAACGAAAATGAAATCACCAAAATATTTGTAAAGGATAAAGAAGTGATCAATGTTAAAATTGACCCTGATGGAAAATTAGCCGATACGGAAACCGATAACAATAATTTCCCCAGGATTGAGGAAGAATCCAAGTTTGACAAATTCAAAAAGGGGGATAATTAATTATCGAAAAGATAAAGAAGTTGGTTCAATGGATCCAACTTCTTTATCTTTCTTACAATTGAGCTGAAATCTTGTCAGCCAAAACATTCTTGGGAACTACACCAACCTGCTGATCAACGATTTGTCCTTTCTTAAATACCATCAAGGTAGGTATACTTCTGATACCGAACCTTCCGGCTAATTCAGGATTTGCATCAACATCCAATTTGGCCATGATTGCTTTGTCCCCGAAATCCTCTGCCAACTCTTCTACCATTGGTGCAATCATTTGACAGGGTCCGCACCATGCTGCCCAAAAGTCTACCAGAACCGGTTTTTCACCACCCGTTACCAAGTCGAAATTTTCATTTGTGAGCACTATAGGTTTAACTATTGTTTCCATAATTGTAACTTTATTAAATACATTTTATATCACTATACGCAAAGGTAACTATAAAAGTTACAATTAAGTTTGAATTAAAAATTTTAAAATTGATAAATGAGTAAAGTATTTGATCTAACTTCAAATTTATTTTTCATTATACTTTGAAAGTATAGGTATATATCTATTATCTTTGTAATATATATAAGTAATAAAATAATATATTAACAAATGTTTGTACGAATTACATCTCTTTTAGTAGCCCTTCTCATTTTCAATAGTTGCTTGGAAAATCAAACATCATTTGAAAAAAGGATTAGCATCGAAGACGGATATGAATTCGAGAGCGTTACGAATGATCCTTCAAATACACGGATTTACACCTTGGATAATGGTCTTAAAGTCTATATAAGTAAAAATACTTTAAAGCCGAGGATACATGTTCGAATTGCCGTCAAAACGGGAAGCCGTAATGATCCGGCTGAACATACCGGGCTATCACATTATTTGGAACATATGATGTTTAAAGGCTCGGATGAAATAGGAACTATCGATTGGCAATCTGAGCAAATCTTATTGGATAGTATAGAAAATATGTTTGAGGTTTATGCAACCCTCAGAGATTCAACTGAGCGACTACACTATTTCAGGCAAATTGATAGCGTATCAAACCAAGCTGCAAAATATGCGATACCAACTGAGTACGACAAAATGGTTTCTTTGATTGGGGGTAGCAGGGTAAATGCTGGTACTGGTGAAGATAAGACAGTATTCTGGGCTGAAATTCCTAGTAATGAGTTGGCAAGATACTTAAAGATTGAGGGTAATCGCTTTTCAAAATTAGTGCCTAGATTATTCCATACAGAACTTGAAAGTGTGTATGAAGAAAAGAACATGGATGACGACTGGATAAGATCAATGGAGTTATTAGCCTCATTATTGTTTTCAAAACATCCCTATGGATCACAAAACACTATTGGGAAAACAGAGGATTTGAAAAATCCATCCATTAAAGCCATTAAGGAACATTTCAGTCAATACTATGTAGCCAATAATATGGCTATTTGTCTTAGTGGAGACGTTGATTTCCTTGAGACCATAACCTTTGTTGATAAGTATTTTGGCAAATTGCGATCAAAACCTTTAGCTCCCCTGGAGTTTGAGCCAGAAGAACCTATGATTCAACCAATAGAAACAGAGTTTTATGGTCCAGATCCAGAGTTTTTTGTAATGGGTTTTCGATTTCCATTTGCTAGGAATAGCCACGACAATCTTAAGATGAAGCTGGTTGATATGCTGCTGGCCAATGGTGTGGCAGGATTAATAGACATTTATTTGGAGCAGGAGCAGAAAGTGGCTTTTGCAACTTGTTATCCATACCTCTTGGATGATTACTCAATTCATATGTTTGAGGGGGAAGCCAAGCCTGAACAAACCTTAGATCAGGTTAAAAATCTGATCTTAGAACAGCTGGAAAAATTAAAAAATGGTCAATTTGATGAAAGCCTAATATATGCTGTAATTACTGATTTCAATAAAAAACGGATGGAGGCCTTGAGAGATAACGAACAAAGAACAGAAATGCTTGTGGAAGCTTTTGCTTATGATGTGGATTGGGCAACTCGCATTTCGGAAGTAGAAATCATGAGTGAAATAACCAAGGAGGAAATAGTGGAGTTCGTTAGAAAATACTACCAGAATAATTATGCCATAGTTTATAAAAAAGAAGGAAAGCGCCGGCACGAAGAAGAAATCCCAAAGCCTCCGATTACAAACTTACCTATAAATAGAGATCGGAAAAGTGAATTCTACAAGGAAGTTGAATCCATGACCACCAATGACTTGAAAGTGTCATTTTTGAATTTCTCTGATGATGTGAAGGAGTTTCAAATCTCAGACAATTTGAAACTTATCTCTATCGAGAATAAAGAAGATGGCTTATTTCACTTGAGATTTATATTTTACGAGGTTAAAGTAAACGACCCAGTTATAAGACTGGCCATTGAATATTTACCTTACATACGTACTCCTGAGCATAATACTCAGGCAATTAGAAAAAAGCTATATGCTCTGGGTTGCGGAGGAATTGAGACTGGGAAAAAGAACGGATATTACTTTTTTGAAATATCGGGTCTGGTTGAGAACCTCAATCAGACTATTGATTTAT
>CBDVAV010000347.1:0-5651 GCA_965372055.1 uncultured bacterium
TACCATCATCGTAATTAATGCCTAATTTATCTTGTTTCCAAAAATTTTCTACAGTTGAAGCAAGATCAACTCCTCCGGGAAGATAAAATCCCTTGGCCGTAACAAAGCCGTTAACATCAAGCTTGGTGTTTGGGGCTGTGAGTCCAATACCGACATTTCCGTCTGAATCTATTACCATGCTATGTATCATCGCAGCAGAATTATCATCTGCCGAACTTCTGCCGAAATACATCATCCCAAGATTGCCTCCTATTCCAACTGAATTGCCTCTACCGCCTTTTAGGAATTGAATACAATTACCATTTTCTAATTCAATTCCCTTTGACCAATTATCTGTTGTCCATCTGTCCTCTTCACCAGGTCTTGATATTTTTATGATTCCATTGACACTTAAATCCCGCCCAGGCTCAGCTGTTCCAATGCCAACATTCCCTATATCATTTATAAAAATTCCATTGCTGTCTTTATTGTTTAATTTCAAACCGTCTGTGCCGGATGCTTTTATCTCCGAAGCTTCAATAGTTTCGGGCAATACGTCTTGTAAAGTACCACCGGAAATATTTGAAGCATTTATATTGGTTAATGTTGACCCATCACCTTCAAATAACTCTGCTTTTACTACTCCTAACACCTCAAGTTTGTTGGTCGGGTTTTGTACACCAATACCTACATTCCCATTTTCAGTTATTCGCATTAAATCATTGTATTGAAGGAGTTCACCTGCAGTTGGGTTGTGCCTGAAATAGAAGCCATTCTTAGAGTTTAGAACCAAATCCCGATAGGATGTTATATGATGGGCATAACCAGGATCAGTGTGGCCAATCTTTAGATGAGAGCTGGTAGTATCTTTAATATCTAAAGGACCATTTGGGGTATTTGTTCCGATTCCCACTTTACCATCAATAATTGTTTTGGGACCGGAAATCTGAACCCCACCTTCAAAATCCCCATTGTAATTAATAACCAAATTATCTTCCCCAATTCCACTATCAGTATGGGCCATGGCACGGTTCCCAAGCTTGTTCCCTTGCTTTCTGCCATCATGTGTTCCCAATATCAAGTCTGGTCCCCCTATTACTATCTGGCCCTGAATATCCAGACTTTGAGTGGGGTTTTCAATTCCTATTCCAACATTCCCGTCATCATTTATAAAAATCCCTTTGCTAGCCTGATTATTTAATTTCAATCCATCGTGGCCAGATGCTTTTATCTCACTAACTTCGATGGTTTCGGCCAATACATCTTGCAAAGTATCACTGGTCAAACGGTCTGCAGAAATTTCGCCCTCCGTAATATATGAAGCATTGAGGTTGGTCAATTTCGTTCCAATCCCTTCAAAATAATCTGCCTTAATTGTCCCGGCAACTTCTAATTTTTGGGTTGGAGTCCACACCCCAATGCCAACATTTCCATTATCCTTGATAATGAGGTTTAATGCCTCCGAACCCCTTGCACCACTATAAAATTCAATATTGGACCCTACATTACCTCTAAACAACAGGCGTGTAGCTTGGTTGCCATCTTCATCCGCTGTGGTCAACTCCATGGTATGGAGGCCTCCCAACTGATTTTGCGTTATACCAACATCAGTCAATGCCCCGGGTTTTCTAATTGAGATCGGGGTAGTAGGTTGATCCGTGCCAAATCCAATGTTTCCATCATTTTTTATCAGGATCCCCTGGTCTTTAAAATTGTTGAGTTTCAGATCTTGTCCCTTTAAAGCTTTTACCTGGGAAGTAGACACTTTACCAGTACCAGTTAGAAATAAATCCCCTTTAATTGTTGTATCCTTCTCAATACTTAGCCCTTTACTTAAATTTAATGGTGATTTAATTTTCAAGGGGGTAGTGAGGGTTTTTCCCTGAAGATAACCGTGAACTGCCACCTCGTCATTATCGTCATCTCCTAACTGGACATTACCTTTGTGCAACTCAACCTCGCTCACGGTCATATTCCCTCTTACCTCCATATTGCGTACAACAAGCAGGTCTTGCCCCACTGTTATGTCACCACTTGATTTTATATCCCCTCCAACTTCAAGCTTTGCATCCGGCTTATTTTGTAGCCCAATGCCAACATTTTTAGAGGTTAGGTCGATGGTAATTTCATCATCTTTACTGTTAATAAATGAATCAATTAACTCCGCAAATTGCGACTGTGTAGGTCTGTCTCCTGTTTCAAAATTTCTTTTTAAAAAAAGCCTGCCTTCTTGACTTAGATGTTCCTCTTTGCTAGCCATTTTTTTGTTGTTTTAGTTTACTTCAAAATTTACATCAATCATCATGTGGCCAATGCCAAGTTCGCCACCATCACACCGTGATTCACTTGCATCCAAAACTGAAATGTTATGCTCTGGTGCGGATACCAATACAGATTTTGAACTGGTTGCTTCAATAACATCCGTATCTTCCATGCTTACAATAAACTTGGGGTCATCTTCTAAAGCCATCAATGCAATGCCTGCCCCAATATGCGTGACACCGCATAATATATGGTACAGCCTAAACTGGTTTACAAAATCCACATATTCCCTGTCTTCGATGAACTTCAAGATTACCGATTTATGGATCTTCCCGGTAAGTACAATATCCTTTCCCTCTTCGTATGCCCATGGTGATAGGAATTTCTTTATTTCTTCATTAAGTAATTGCCCGTAAAAGCCCGGATCGTATTCTTTATAAAAACCTACTACAAAATCTGCCAGTACTTCCTCGTAAACCGGGTTCTCTACCTCGAGTTCCACGAAGGGGGAAGTGTATTGCCCTAAATAATTTTTTATTTCAATCAGCTTGTTTCTACTGGTTTTGGGCTTTAAAAGATCTACCGCGTTTTTGTTTCTCAAATTCTCTATCACAATCAGTGTAACTGCCCCCGGTGAAATGGAATCAGCATGATCTATGCATGTTACTTTAAAGGAATCAGTATGGTTCAGGCATTTTACTTTATAGATCGAAGGGAAATTTTCCAATACCAACCTTTCATAATCCCAAATGGTAACCGCCCTGTTTTTATGTCTTAGGCGCTCACTGACCCGGGAGTAGTATGAGTTATCTTGTTCGCTGGGCTTCCCCCTAAAGGAGGCATAGGGTTGGGAAACTGATTTTATTGCCGCATCGTTTACTGCAAGCTTGCTGATGGTGTTGGCTTTTAAGGGGTGCAATAGATGTGAGGGGTCATTATTATGATCTACAAAGCTTACTGTTGCTGCCTGGGACCTTAATTCAATCAGGCTACAAACCGATTTAGTGTTATTTCCCAGACTTGCTCTAATCCAATGTAAACCTGATGGTAAAATTGTGTTGTTGTCAGAAGCTTCTTCGGGGATATCAAATGTAATGATGCCGGAGGTTTGGAAACCCATTGTGTTCTCAGCTACGATCTGTAATTCACTAAATGGTTTCCACTGGTCGTTGGATAAGTAAAACCATTTTAAACCTTGAGGGTCCAGATCAATTTCCGGATCGGCAGAGCCCTCGGCAACCTGGAACAAAATGCTTAATCTTTGAGGTGATTTTAAATTGTTGATTCCTATGTATAAATTCCCCTGGTGATTGTATTGTGGTAAAAGAGGGAAAGTCAGGGGTTCATAGGAAAGGTAAGGATGTCTTTCAGCATCACCAAAAGGGTCAATGTGGATAAACTTCTCAACCCGGTTTTGGAAATTATTTTTTTCTGCTTGAAAAATAATCTTCTCCCTGGAAATGTAATCCAAGTAAATGCTTTTGATAGTTGGGGTATATGGTTCATTAGGCAGGGCTGGAGGGCTATAAACAGGTGCTTTAGAATCATCTTCATCATACTCCAAGATGTATTTACTCAACTCAATGGTACCTTTTGTTACCGCAAGAGGATACTCCTTGTGTCCGAATGCAGTAAAATTATCTAAATTTGGAGCAATTAGATTTAGCTTCATAAAACCGAACTGGCTCTGCTTATCGTACTTTTCCAAATCAATTAGTTTCCCAATTCTACCATATCCATCAACCTTTGAATTAAGTGTTTCACTAATATTGGTGAATGAAATATCTTTTTTGGCAACCGAATCCTGATCGAACAACTCGACTAAATTACTGTCAAGTGTAAAAGTGACTTGGCTCAAATAATCTATCACCCTATCACGTTCAGTATTTCTTTCACTTATGGTGCTATAATACTGTTGGCTTCTGGCCAGGATATTACGCTTCTCGTCCAAAACAAGATTGAAATAATATTTACCCATTTCATTGGTTTTGAGGTCGTAATTATTTTCATCGATTCCTTTGACATAGACAAGTTCAATTATCTTCTTCATTTCTTTTTTGGTACTGTACCCTTCTTCACTGTTAAGAATAATTTCCCCTGTATCATCTTTGATTCGAAATCTGTAATTTTTTGCTGCACTTTTATCAACATAAATATCAAAATTATCTGTGCTGGATATATCGTCACCGGTAATGGAATACCAGTTTTTATTAAATAGCATACCAGCCTCGGCTTTAAATTGGCTATTATCTTTTGGGTAGTTGGGGTATGCCTTATAATGATCACTAAAACTTTGAGGGGCATTTTCCCACTCAAAATGCAAGTTCAGGGTGGATAATTTCTTTTGAAACACCTCGGAACTGCCGATATAAAAGTTTGATCCAATCAAAGGGATCGGGCCGAAAGGTTGAAAGGGTTTTGAAGGGTCCAGTTTTGAGGTATCATTCTGTAAAATCAGATCGTATACTTCTTTTACATCTACTTTAAGCTTAACCGATTTAATGCTTAAACTACTTAATCTATCATAGGAATCCGCTTCCTGATTTAGCAGGAATTTAATGACTGGGTATTTTGTATTGAAATTTCCGCCTAATATTTCCGCATCGTATCTGGTAATTGCGGGTTGGTCCTTAGGCACGATAACCTCCAATATTAAGTCCCTCAAATTCCTATCAGGGTCTATAATGTGGATTTCAGCATCTGTAATATAGGGGCCAATCCACTCTTTCTCTCCGCTCAAATAGATATTAAATGCATCAATAAAATCTTCTTTTAACAACAAGTTGAATTTATTAACTTCCTCTATCCTGGTTTTTTCAGGCCCAAGGAGTATAATGGTTATGGTGATGGTGCGATTTCCTTCTTTTAAAAACAGTAGAGGTGAAGAAAAGGCAAATCCAACTTCAGCAAGCTCCATAGTCCTTTCTGCATCATCCAATAATATATCCTTTTGTATATCTTCAGGATTCTTGATCCATTGGCTTTTGCCAAAGGTGTCCCATTTGGGTTCGTCACCTTTTAATTCTTTTCCTTTACCATCACTTGAATTGGCAATGGCAGCTGAGTAAATCCTTGATTCCGTGGAGATGGACTTATCAACAAATATTGATTTCAGGCTGCTTACCTGAGCAGTATTAACTACAATGTCTTTATCCACCTTATAAAAAAGTTCTTTCCCGGAAACATCCTTCCCTGCTTTCAGTAATGTGCCTTTTCCGATATGGCTTTTTCCTATATTTTTCGCCAATTCAAAAATAACATTGACCTTGTCAGGTTGTGCCTTTCTATTTCCCAATTGAAGAACTTCTTGATAATAAAAATCCAGGTGCCTCTTTGTCAGGGTATTGATATGATCTTGGGCATATTTAAACAGCTCTAAAAAAGTAATAAACAAGGCATAGTGGGGGTCG
>CBDVAV010000348.1:0-5639 GCA_965372055.1 uncultured bacterium
CCTTTTCTCAAGATACCGGGAGATTGGAGAATCTATATCTGTACCTTCCAGGAGTTCTATTTTCGTATTTCCGACTGCAAAAAATGAAGTGTTTACTTTTTCAGAACTAACAGGTTCGATCTTGTATTTTTCAACGCCCAATAAAGCTTCAAATAATTTATTGGACCTTCCCAGGTCTTTTACTGCAATTCCTATATGTTCCACTTTTATCATTATCAGTTTAATTTAATGGGAAGAATCAGTAATTTTGTAAAAATGATTAATATTTAAGTAGTTAGTATTGTTAAAGTTAAGACAAAATGGATTCAGTTAAGGACGTACATGTTGAATTGGCAAGGATCCAACAGAAAATCCAGGGTCATTTAGGTTTAGATAGTGATTCGCTTGTATTCGAATATGGCTATAAAGATAGTAATACCAAACTGGACCTCATTACCATCAACCCAAATCATAATCAATCATTTTTGTTTCATTCTGTTACAGGGTATGACAAAGTTGATGCAATAACCAAAATGCTTGATTACGTTAAAAATTTTAAGGCCAAAGAAAGTCATTATACCATTCAATGGATAGCCAATGGAAATAAAGACCTCCATACTTCGTATTTCAGGGCAAGCAACATTTCCCAAGCACTTGACAAACTTTATTATGGGAGGGACATGAATACAATCACGGTATTTAGTGTTACATTAAATCCCGCCACTTAACCAATTACAGATCATGATCAGCGTAACAGATAAAGCAAAAGTAAGAATTGTAGAGCTAAGGAAAGAAGAAGGCTATAGTGAAGAATACGATCTCAGGGTATCGGTAAAAGGCGGTGGATGCTCTGGGTTGATGTACGATATTGCCTTTGACAATCTTTCTGATGACAAAGACGAAGTATTCGAAGACAAGGGAATAAAAATATTGGTTGACCGAAAAAGTATCCTGTACCTGCTTGGTACAACTTTGGATTTTTCCGATGGTCTAAACGGTAAAGGATTTCAGTTCATCAATCCCAATGCATCGCGCACCTGTGGTTGTGGGGAGAGTTTTTCGGTATAAGATCAACCATTTCTCCAAAGTCATCCCCGGTAGGCGGGAATCCAGTCAATTGGACTTAAAGGCATTACCCATCCTCCATAAATAAAGTTTACGAATACATAATTTACGACTAGAGGATGCAGCGTTTAGTCTTCAAGGATAAATCCTTTGCCATGAACATTAGTGATGCTGACGCTTTCATCCTGGCTAAGATATTTCCTGAGCTTGGAAATAAACACATCCATGCTACGTCTGTTAAAGTAATCCGAATCTCCCCAAAGGGCTTTTAACGTGGCCTTTCTATCCAGGAGGTTTCCCTTATTGATACATAACTCCCTTAACACCTGAGCTTCCTTGGTAGTAATTATTTTTTTTTCATCGCCTAATATTAAGGCCTGGTTTTTAAAATCAAATTCATAACTGCCAATCTTAAAATGATCCAAATCAGAAGACCCATCTGATTTAGCAGCAATACTTCGATTGATAATGGCCCTGATCCTGGCTAGTAATTCCTCCTCATCCACGGGTTTGACAATATAATCATCGGCCCCGATTTTAAATCCCCGAAGTTTGTCCACTTTCAGTGCTTTCGCGGTAAGAAAAATCAATGGCATCTCCCGGTTAATGTTCTTGATTTTTTTTGCCAATGTAAAGCCATCGGTTTTGGGCATCATTACATCCAAAATGCACAAATCAAAATCCCCTTGTTCAAATGATTGAAAGCCCTCTTCCCCATCCTTGCTCCAGGTCACCTCAAAATCATACATGGATAGGTATTCTTTGAGAATATACCCCAGGTTATTATCATCTTCAACCAGTAAAATTTTGATATCTTTCATCAGGCAAAAGGCAACAATACTCTAAATTCACTGCCATAGTCAGGTTGACTATCCAAGCTGATCCGCCCTTTATGCGCTTCAACCACTTTCTTAACATAGCTCAATCCCAAGCCGAATCCTTTCACATTGTGTACATTACCGGACTCAGCCCTGTAAAACTTATCAAAAATATATTTCTGAGCTTGCTCTCCCATACCGATTCCATTGTCCTTAACTATAATTGCCAATCCCAGGTCATCATCTAAAGTGGATATAGTGATTTCTGGTGAATCGTTGCAAAACTTTTGGGCATTGTCCAGTAAATTGTAAATAATGTTATTAAAATGAGTTTCATCTACATAAATAATATTGTTACTTGCTTCCAGTCTCAGATTCAGTTTCCCATTTCTTTCATTAACTATCAGTTCAAAACTCCTGGCTACTTTGGCTATTAATTTATGGGCATCTACTTTCTTTCTTTCGAGTTTAAAATTACCGGAATCCAGCAATGCCATCTGCAAAACTTTATCTACCTGGGTTTTTAACCTTTTACCCTCGCCATCGATCAAATCAACATATTTCATCAAATCTTCAGAACCCTTAATCTGTTCGGATTTTCTTAGTAATCCAGCTGCCAATGAAATAGAAAATATAGGGGTTTTAAATTCATGGGTGAGATTATTGATGAAGTCATTCTTAACCTCGGACAATTTCTTTTGTTTATTGATGGTTATCACGGTAAAAGCAAAACAACTGATGATCAATCCCACTAAAACGATAGAAGATAATAACACGGGATTGTTTACACTGAAAACTGAACCCAATTTATTTGGGTAGTTGACTGTAATGTCAAAAGCGTTATGTCCGTTGCCGCAAAGACACAAGTAATTATCAGCTCCTATTATATCTCCGGCCAACGGCAAGTTTGATGTTATCAATTGCATTTTGGTATTATCGTGCTCCATATGATATAAGCAGTCAGTATCTTCGGCCAGGATACCCTTTATCTCGTAATCAAGATCCAGGTTATGGTCCAAAAAAAGATTGTCCATTTTATTTTTTAACATCCCCTCCAGGCTAGTGGCAGGAACATCCTGGTAAGAAAACAGTGTGAATTCTTTCTTGCCCTTGAGTTCAGACAAATGCATTGACATCATAGGATCGTCATTCACATAATTTTGCAAACTCATTAAAAGGTTTGGAATGGTTATATCAAACTGCTGTTCATAAAGGCTGATATCCTCTTTCAACAACTGCACCTGCATATACAGTAGCCCCACCATTGAAAATCCCGCGATGCCTACTACAACTAATATTTTTCTGCTATTGAGCCACATTAGGTTAAAATTAGCATTTTGATTGGTCAATTTTACCAAATTCGCTTTTTGTTAACACTTTTAACTTCGCCTTAACTCTCTTTAACTTCTCCTTGGGCTTAAAGGTTTGTACAATCCAATATTTTAGCATTTCAAACAAAACCTCAAGGCCATGAACTCAAAATACTTATCAATTTTCTTAATTATTCTTTTATTTGGCAATCTGAGCGTCCCGGTAATGGGCCAGGATATTGCTGCCCAATTTACATGTTCACCATGTGGTTGTGCCGATGATCACAAGGTTTTTAGTGCGCCAGGTAATTGCCCTAGCTGCGGGATGACTTTGATGGATTTAAGTAATGCTTATCCGGGCCAGAAGTTCGAAAATATTGTGCCTGGGGATTTATGCCAATTTATTGAACAGCATGAGAACCTTGTGTTTCTGGATGTTAGAAGTGTCCAGGAATTTGACGGCACTACATCCAACCTGGGGCATCTAAAAAATGCCATTAACATCCCAATTTCCAACATAGAGGAACGCATGGGTGAACTGGAGAAATATAAGGGCAAGGATATTTTGGTATATTGCTCTATCAGTGCCCGTAGCCCCAGGGTCAGTAAGATTTTGGCTGATAATGGTTTTACCAAAATCACCAATTTGTTTGGTGGGTTGACCCTTCTCAAGGATACAGATATAAACTGTAAAAACGAAGTGCTGGTAACTCAATAGCCATCGTGAGACTGTTTAATTTTTCGGCAGGGATCAAAACAAGTCAGAATAACGATTTTCTGTTAGCTGAAAATGTGTTTTTAGTAGAACATCCAGACTATGAGAGCACAATTTTTTTGGATGATTTGAGGGATAAGGATTTTGCCAGGCTGGATCAGCAAAAACATACCTACCTGGATTTTACAGGAGGAGGTTTATACGGGCAAAGCCTGATCGACCATCATCATGATTTACTGTCAAACTCCGTGATGGGCAACCCCCACTCAATCAATCCTACATCCTCTTTTGCTGGGCAGTTGGTGGATGATACCCGGGATTATGTACTTAAATATTTTAATGCAACGGATGATTACTTCTGCATTTTCACCCAAAATGCTTCCACAGCCATCAAACTCGTGGGCGAATCGTATCCCTTCGATGAGGACAGCAAACTTCTTTTGACATTTGATAACCACAATTCGGTAAATGGTTTAAGGGAATATGCAAGGGACAAGGGAGCCAAATTTACCTATAGCAATTTAATACCTGCAAATCTTCGTATAGATGAGGATGAGTTGATGGCCAACCTCCATTTAATGGTCTCAAAAAGCAATAAGCTGTTTGCCTTTCCAGCCCAATCCAATGTTTCTGGAGTAAGGCATGACCTGAAATGGATCAAGACAGCACAAAACCTGGGTTGGGATGTTTTGCTGGATGCTGCGGCTTATGTCCCCACAAATACACTTGACCTTCGGGAGTATCCTGCAGAATTTGTATCGATCTCATTTTATAAGATGTTTGGATATCCTACCGGCTTAGGTTGCCTGCTCGTAAAAAAGACTGCTTTTAGTAAGCTTGACAAACGTTATTTTGCCGGTGGTACCATAACTATAGTTTCCATACAAGGGGATGGTCACTTCCTTCATAATGATCATGCTGCCTTTGAAGAAGGAACTGTGAACTACCTGGATATTCCTGCAATTAAGTTTGGTCTTGAATACCTAGAAACCCTTGGAATTGATACAATTAACAAGAGGGTTAAAATTCTAACCAATTGGCTTTTAAATCAATTTAAAAGCTTGAGACACAACAATGGAATGCCATTGTTGTACGTTTACGGGCCGCAAGGTGTTGATAATAGAGGCGGAACCATTTGTATGAACTTCTATGACAAGGATGGCGGCTTATTGGATTTTAGGGAGATTGAAAAAGAGGCGGGCAATTGGAATATCTCCCTTAGGACAGGTTGCTTCTGCAATCCTGGTATTGATGAAACCAACCACAATATCGACCCCAAAGCATTGTGCGAATACTTCAAATCAGACCTGCCCAAAGATTATTTCGAACTTGTTGAGTATTTAGGTCATCCCCGGGGAGCAGTTAGGATATCGTTGGGGTACATTTCCAGTTTTAGGGACGTACACCGATTTATCATGTTTTGTGAGGATTTTTTGGACAGATAGTTTTTTAATACACTTTACACCAGTAATACTCTTTTCAAATGCCTTTAATAAAAAAAGCCCGTCAATAGTGACAGGCTTTTCAAATGATAACACTTATGAAGTATATATCAAATTACTTTGACATTTACCGCGTTCAATCCTTTTTTACCTTCTTGTAAATCAAATTCTACCGCATCCCCTTCACGAATTTCATCAATTAGTCCGGAGACGTGTACAAAGTGTTCCTTGGTTGTGTCGTCTTCACTAATGAATCCAAATCCTTTGGATTCATTGAAAAATTTTACTGTTCCTTTACTCATTGTTAATA
>CBDVAV010000349.1:0-5603 GCA_965372055.1 uncultured bacterium
GTTAATACGAATGGGCAATTTAATGAAATCAGAAATTAAATTGAACCTCTTTTGCATTTTTTCAATAAATCATACTTTAAACCCCTTTGTAGGAATCACGCAATATGGGTGAAATTTGTCTTTATCCATTCAGGAATTAATAATTTCAGTAAAATGTGACTATTTTCGTGGTTTCCCTATATTAAGTTTTTATGAAATACATTTTAAGAATATTTGTTCCTTTCGTGATTCTAGGATTTATTGTTGCATGCGAAGAGAATGATAAAGTTGAATCAAGGGTAGTTACTGAAGATATATTATTTATTGGAAGCAATAAAATAAGAATGTCTGGCAGGGTGCTTACAATTGCTGTTGGCGGTATCCAAGACCATGGTTTTTTTGTTGCCACTGATGAAGAATTCACTTCTCCAATAATAATATCATTAGGGGAAAGGTCTGTCCCTGGAAGGTTTATTGGCGAAACGGAAGGCCTGGTATTGAAATCTGATTATTTTATAAAATCCTTCATCAGTTCTAAAGGCAATATGATTTATGGCAACACCGTCCCGTTTACCACCCTTGCTCCAATTATTAAGGACTTTTCGCCAAAGATTGGTGTAACTGGTCAAGTTTTAACAATTACAGGAAGTAATTTCACTGAGGCAACAGAAGTATTTGTTGGGGGTTCAAAGGCGGTCATTAGCAATATTGAATTTGAGTCAATTATCAAAATCAGAGTGCCGAACATAACTACCAGCAGTTTAGTTGATATAATGGTGATCCAGGGAAGTGAGGTGTTGACTTTTAGTACCCCCTTTGAATATATCGTGGGAAATTGGGAAATAGTCGGGACCTTTATTAATGAAAGAAGTTATTTCCAGTCCTTTTTCTTTCAATCAGACAGTAAATTGGTTTTTGGGCTGGGAAACTCCCGGGGCCCAGGGGGCACACTTAAAAACAGCATGGTTTGGGAGCTGGATTTTAATTCTTTGTCCTGGAGTGAATTACCATCTACAGGGGCTACGGTTGCCAGTGCATTTGCCGCTGAGGGGTTCTATGGTTCGGGAAGTAAAAGCACTTTCTTTGGAGGTTTTGTCCCATCAACTGAATTCTGGAAATTTAATGCCTCAACTGGATCTTTTGATCAACTTGAAACTTTACCCTTCGCATTTTCCAAAAGTGTTGGAAGTCTAATGGGAAACGAACTTTATTTGTTTGGAGGCAACCCTCCTAATTTATCTGATAACTTCAATTACTTTAAATTTGATACTAATGGTCAGTGGGGTTTATTGGGCGAAGCACCAATAAAAATAAGTCAAGATTATCCAAATTTCCAGTTTGACAATTCAATGTTTTTCATCGAAGCGGGTGGAGGCTTATATCGCTATGCACCACAGGGTGATAATTGGACTAGGGTATCCAATTATCCGGAGACTGTTAGCCTTGGTGGAATGGGTGTTGTATTGAACAATAAAGCCTACATTGGATTATTTGATAACCAAAAAAGAATTTGGGAATATGACATCGCATTAAATTCCTGGAAAAGGAAAAACCCTTACCCTGACAATGTCCGGCCAATAAATGCTGCCTGGTGGAGCTACAATAACATGATTTATATTTTAAGATCTGATATTAGCCCAGGAGGGGCGGTCATGAATATATGGAGTTTTGACCCAGAGGGCTTTTAAAATGTATATCCTTAATTTATAATATGCTGAAAAACTTCACGATAATTATCCTTTTGTTGGCATCATTTACCAGTATTGCCCAAAAGAGGATAGTTGTGGGAAAACAAGCAAAAAGGGAGGGCCTTTTCAGGATTGATGGAAAAGTTATTGATATCATTACCGGCGAACCACTGGTTGGTGTAAATGTATTTCTGGCAGCACAAAAAAAAGGGGCCACTACCGATAAGTACGGAAGGTTCATGCTGGTACTTCTTAATGGAAACTATGATGCACAGGTAAGTTTAGTTGGTTACGAAACCCTAATACTACCCTTTACCCTGAGAGGAAACGGTATACTCAAAATCCGGTTAAGTGAAGAGCTATTGGAATTGGAAGAGGTAGTGATTGCCGCCATTGGGGCGGATCAAAATATCCAGAGTACTGATATTGGAAAATCCACAATTACCATTGAGACAATTGAGGCCTTACCACCTTTTGCCGGTGAAATTGATGTATTAAAATCAATAGTTTTATTACCTGGGGTAACAAGTGTTGGGGAAGCATCTTCCGGGTTTAGTGTTCGGGGGGGGAATTCAGATCAAAACCTGATTTTGCTTGGTGGGGCGCCATTGTATAACCCTTCACATTTGTTTGGTTTCTTCTCATCCTTTAATTCAGATATAATCAGTGACGTTACACTCTACAAAGGGGGCATCCCTGCAAAATACGGTGGCAGGGGGTCTTCAATTTTGGACTTGCATTTTAAAACGGGAAATTTTAATGACTGGTCGGGAAAGGCATCCATCGGGTTTATTTCAACAAAAATTGTTGCAGATGGGCCTATTGTTAAAGACAAACTTTCCCTGATAGTGGCAGGCCGGACTTCATATTCAAACTGGATCCTGAATTCAATCAAGGATGCCGATATTTCAAATAGCGCAGCTTCATTTTATGATGTAAATGGTATAGTCAACTATCAGATGAACAGTAAAAATGATTTCAGTTACAGTTTTTACAGGAGCTTTGATGATTTCAAATTCGCAAGTGACACTTCTTTTTTATGGACCAACCAAAACCACGTATTCAAGTGGAATCATGAATTTAACGATAAATTACTCCTTGATTTATCTTTTGCCAGAACGGCTTATAATTTTAATATTCAAAATAAGGCAGGCTTTTCCAATTTTGAATTAAAATCCAGCATTATTGACCAAGGTGCTTCACTTGGTTTGACTTATGAAATCGGTGAAGGGAATGTGGTTTCACTTGGACTACAATCAAAGGAATTGAGAATTAATCCCGGGGAAATGATTCCGCTGAACTCAGGATCATCAGTTTCAGCAAAATTTACTGAAGAAGAGAAAGGGTTGGAGTCAGGTGCATATATACAGCATGATATTGATATCACCCAACAATTGAGCCTGACCTATGGATTGAGATATAGCCAGTTCCGGTACTTGGGGAGCAATACTATCTTCGAATACGAGGAATTTAGGCCAAGGCGTGAGGAAAGCATTATTAACCAATTGAATTTCACCAATAATGAAACCATTAAAATGTTTGATGGTCTGGAGCCCAGGTTTGCCCTGCGCTGGGCATTAAATACCAGTTCCTCGATAAAGCTTGGATATAACAGAATGTTCCAATACATCCACCTGATATCAAACACAACCACCATTGCGCCCACTGATGTTTGGAAACTGAGCGATCCCCATATCGCCCCTGAAGAAGTCAACCAGTATTCCATAGGTTTGTTTAAAAATTTCAGGAAGAATAGCATTGAAACCTCGGTAGAAGCATATTATAAAGACCTTGACAATATTGTTGAATACAAAGATGGTGCTGAACTGATACTCAGTGATCACCTGGAAACAGAACTGTTGAACGGAACTGGTAAATCTTACGGGTTGGAATTGTACCTTAAAAAGAAGACCGGAAGGCTGACCGGATGGGTCAGTTACACTTGGTCCAGGAGTAAAAGACAGGTTATTGGGGCATATCCTGAGGAAATAATAAACAAAGGTGAGTGGTTTCCTTCGAATTTTGACAAGCCACATGATTTAACCGTCGTGGCCGAATACTGGCTGGGCAACAATGTGAAGTTTTCCTCGATATTTACTTACAGCACTGGACGACCGGTAACCTATCCATCAGCAAAATTCCGGTATGGTAGATCTCAATTGGCATTTTACGAGAACCGGAACCTTAACCGTGTTCCCGATTACCACCGGGTTGATGTTTCCCTGACTTTTCATTTCATATCCAATAAAAGAGCCTTAAAAGGGGACTGGGTTTTCTCCATTTATAACTTGTATGGCCGAAAAAATGCATTCTCCGTTTTCTTTGACGATGCACCCCGCCAACCACCGCAGGCCTATAAATTGTCCGTGCTTGGAATTCCTTTCCCATCACTTAGTTACAGTTTTAAATTTTAAGGAAAGTGAAAAAGGTAACATTGGTTTTCATTATGGCGATCATGTTGACAAACTCTTGTATTGATCGATTGGATATAAATGTTGGTCATGAGGAGTTCATTTTGGTGGTTGAGGGATTTATTACCACGCAACCGGGGCCGCATATCATAAAGTTATCAAGAAGTGCCAGATTTGGATCTTCTTTCGGTTTAAATGGAATACTGGAAGAGGTAGAAAATGCCAAAGTGTCAATAAGGGATCAAAACGGGAAGGTTACCCTTTTAACAGAAGAGTTTAGGGAATTCATTATACCTGTTCCTGTACCAATGCTTTATGTAACATCTATTGGGGATTATGCCACCCCAACAGGGTTCAGGGCTGTTGTGGGCAACTCTTACACTTTGCAAATAATCACAAAAGAAGGCAAAACATATCAGTCCACCCCCGAACTGGTAACCAAGGTTCCTGAAATTGATTCATTGATTTTAAAATACAAGGAATTGCCTAGTTTGGACCCCATTGAGTTTAGTTCTGGAAATAACGTTGCCGGGGATTTTGTTTCAGGGGTTGAGGTTTTTAGCCAATGGCAAGACCCGGGTGAAGATGAAAATTATTACAGGTGGCAAAGTTCGGGCACTTACAAAATTTTAACCCATCCTGATAAACATGTTATTTTTTCCTTAAGTATAAATGTACCAGATACCCCCGACCCAAAAGATTGCTGTTCAATTTGTTGGATAGATGAACCGGAGAGCGATGTATCACATAGAATTATGAAAGACAATAATTCCAATGGGAACCTGGTAACCAACCTGGTTGCCTTCATTGTTGATGATGGGGGAAGGTACATGGAAAAATATTTTATCGGGGTGGAACAGCATTCCATAAGCGAAGAAGCATTTTTGTTTTTTAAACTGCTGAATAACCAACTGAGCATTAATGGCGATATTTTCGATCCCCCCCCAGCAACCATCCGGGGAAATATGATCAGTCTCGACAATCCTGACGATGATGTGATCGGGTATTTCATGGCATCTGATGTTTCTGTAAAGTCCGTATTCATTCCAAAAGATATACTGGAGGAAAAAAGGGTATTAAAGGTGATTAATGACGATTGCCGGGTATTGTTTAATTCAACAATTCAACGACCATCCTTTTGGGAATAACATGTTCTGGTACATACAACAAATATCAAATACAACTACAACCAAAAATAACGGATTATTGGCATTAAACGGCATGTATATTGCTCCTGAAGAAAATATTCAATATTCTGTAGATTTGACTATGAATTTCAGGGAAAATTTAGTTGAAACTATGGTGCGAGCAGATTTTAAAGCCTTGGATGATATTGTAGAGCACAAAGATGACACTGATATAAACCTCGGTGTAAACCGGAACTTTAACTATGCTCCCAATTTTCAAGGGAATAATGATTCCTTTACTTTTCATATTAATACAAACAAAAGAATTATAATTGGAGACTGTGTGTTTTCTTTTGATAACTTGTGTTGATGCAGAAATGGATTCTCCGTATTCTTTG
>CBDVAV010000350.1:0-5602 GCA_965372055.1 uncultured bacterium
TTTGAAAGTAGGCTAAACTTAAAATTTGATGAAGACCGAAAGTACAGTTTGGAGGCAAAAGGAAATAGTATACGGAAAGTTTACTCCAAAGAGTATTCAAGATCTTATCACAAAATGCTCTCTGGCATGGTGGAAAGACAGATGCAACGATCAGTAAAAATGATTGGGGATTTTTGGTACACTTGCTGGGTTGATGCAGGTAAGCCAGATTTAGATGATTTAAGTCTTCTGGAATTACAGATTGTAAATAAAAGGGATTCTGTTCAAAAATCGATCAAATCCAGGCCACATGAAAATTGAATCGTAGTAAACAAAGTGTTATTCACACTAAACTTGTTTCTCCGAAGGAATCCATTGGACAGGGTCTCAGCATTGTACTAGTAAAATCTAGCAGATGCTGAAATGAATTCAGCATGACTGAAAAATAAGATTGGTCATATCAACTTCTTATACCGGATACGTTTTGGTTCGATATAACCTGACCCCTGTCTCTTATTCTCTTCGTATTCCGTAAAGTTCCCTTCAAACCAAGTTGCCTGTGAATCCCCTTCAAAAGCAAGGATATGGGTACAGACCCTGTCAAGGAACCAACGGTCATGCGAAATAATTACTGCACATCCGCCAAAATTTTCCAATGCATCTTCCAAGGAACGTAAAGTATTCACATCCAGGTCATTTGTTGGCTCATCGAGGAGTAATAGGTTTGCTCCCTGCTTTAGTGCTATTGCCAAATGAGCCCTATTTCTTTCACCACCAGATAATTTGCCGACCTTTTTTTCCTGATCTGAACCACTGAAATTAAATTTGCTCACGTAGGCCCGGGAATTTACAAGCTTATTCCCTAATGCTATTTGTTCATTGCCCTCTGAAATCACTTCCCAAACGGACTTGGAAGGATCAAGATCATCGTGCTCTTGATCGACATAGGCTATTTTAACCGTACTGCCTATATCTAAATTACCTGTATCGGGGTCTTCCTGGTTTGTAATTAATTTTAACAATGTTGTTTTACCGGCTCCGTTAGGCCCGATGATGCCTACAATCCCTCCTTGGGGCAATGTGAAAGTAAGATCTTCATATAACAGTTTATCATCGAAGGATTTGCTGATATTGTTTGCTTCGATCACTTTTGATCCCAACCGGGGCCCTGGGGGAATAAATAATTCTAATTTTTGCTCCTTCTGGGCTGTTTCTTCATTCATTAGCTTATCGTAGGCATTTAAGCGTGCTTTAGACCTCGCATGTTTAGCTTTCGGGGTCATCCGTATCCACTCTAGTTCCCTTTGAAGTGTTTTTTGCCTTTTGGATTCCGTTTTACTTTCCTTTGCCAATCTTTCCTGTTTTTGTTCCAGCCAGGAAGAGTAGTTGCCTTTCCAAGGTATTCCTTCACCACGATCCAGTTCAAGTATCCATCCTGCAACATTATCCAGGAAATATCTATCGTGGGTTACAGCAATTACGGTCCCTTTATACTGTCGAAGATGTTGTTCCAGCCACTCCACCGATTCTGCGTCAAGATGATTCGTGGGTTCGTCCAAGAGTAAAACATCCGGCTCTTGTAATAAAAGCTGACAAAGGG
Source organism: uncultured bacterium (assembly GCA_965372055.1). GTDB lineage: Bacteria > Bacteroidota > Bacteroidia > Cytophagales > Cyclobacteriaceae > CBDVAV01. The sequence goes on from CBDVAV010000350.1 coordinate 1,580, forward strand.
CCACTCTCCTTTTTTCACCCCCGGATAAAATGCTTATCGATGTGTCACCTGCCGGTGTACGAAGTGCCTCCATGGCCTTTTCAAGCTTGGTTTCCAATTCCCAGGCATTTACCTGATCTAGTTTCTCTTGGACTTTAGCCTGTTCCTCGATAAGTTTGTCCATTTTACCAGGATCCTCCAATACTTCCGGATTGGAGAATTCCAGGTTTATTTCCTCAAATTTTTTTAATAAACCAACAACCTCTTCTGCACCTTCTTCTACCACTTCTTTAACTGTTTTGTTTTTATCCAATTCAGGCTCTTGGTCTAGCATTCCCACGGTATAACCTGGAGAAAACACTACCTCACCCTGATATTCGGAATCAACTCCCGCGATAATTTTCAAAAGTGAGGATTTGCCTGCTCCATTTAATCCTAAAACCCCGATTTTTGCCCCATAGAAGAAAGAAAGATAAATGTTTTTTAAAACCTGGTTTTTTGGAGGAAATATTTTATTAACCCCAGCCATTGAAAAGATGATCTTTTCATCACTCATAATGTTATCTTTTTAATATGTTATTAAGGGAGTATCCATTCCATGACAAAAATACAAGGGAAATTTTTATCCGTACATAAGAAAGAAACTATATATTGTTGACCATCGTTAGAAAAAAATGAAATTAAATTTAAAAATGAAATAAATAATTTTTTTTAGAAAATATATCATACAGAGTTTGATATGTTCAATTAAATTTTATTTTTGCACGATTATTCAATAACCATGACTAACTGAGGTATATGTATTGGACTTTAGAACTCGCTTCATATCTTGAGGATGCCCCATGGCCAGCTACCAAAGATGAATTGATTGACTTTTCAATCAGATCTGGTGCGCCATTGGAAGTTGTTGAGAATCTACAGGAGTTGGAAGATGATGGACAACCTTATGAGAACATTGAGGAAATTTGGCCAGATTATCCAACCAAGGAAGATTTTTTCTTTAATGAGGACGAATACTAATCAGATAATACCTGAATCTAGCCTTCGACAAACATTTCAAACATTATTAATGAGTGATTCTGCCAAAATAAGATCTTTTTTGGTGGTAATTTTAATATTTCGATGATCCCCGTCAAATAATAAAATTTTAATGCCGAATTTCTCTGCCACACTGGCATCATCTGTGAAAGACTTTTCATACGGTTGCCCATATGCTTTCTTTATGTCTTCAACATTAAATGTCTGAGGTGTTTGTATCATCCTGTATATAGTCCTGTCGACGGAACGGGAGGAATTTTCTTCAATTACTCGTAAAGATTCTACCAGATTGACAGAGGCTATGGCCGATCCCGAAGTTTCAGCTAACCTAAAGGATTCATTAATGATCCTTTCATCTACTAAAGGTCTTACTGCATCATGGATGGCAACCAGTCCATTCTTATTGATTTTCCCCAATCCATTTCTTACCGAATGAAATCTTGTTTCGCCCCCTTCTTGTAAAATAACAGGAACCTCGAACTGATATTCATGGCACAAAGTGTTCCAATAATCAAATTCTGTTTCCGGTAAAACCAGGATGATGGTTACATCTGGCGAATAATTGTAGAATATATCGATGGTATGCATCAATACGGGTGTTCCATTTAATTCCAGGAATTGTTTTGGGATATCGGACTGCATTCTTGTGCCTTTCCCACCTGCAACTATGATGGCAAATTCACTGGAAACCATAGATGTAAGTTGTTTTAAATGATAAGCATTACGTCTCCGTAACTAAAAAACCTGTATTTTTCTTTGATGGCTAATTTATATGCCTTCATCATCAAATCATACCCCCCGATAGCACATGCCATCATCATCAATGTTGACTGGGGCATATGAAAATTTGTTATTAAAGTATTGCATATCTTGAACTCATAAGGAGGGAATATGAATTTATCTGTCCACCCTTCGCTTGGTTTGGGTCGGTTGGACGCTGAAACTGATGTTTCAAGGGTTCGCATTGAAGTTGTCCCAACTGCACATACCCTCTTTTTATTGTCAATAGCATTATTCACAATATCGGATGTATCCTGATTGATCTGGTAATTTTCAGAATCCATCTTATGCTTGGTAAGGTCTTCAACATCAACTGGCCTGAAAGACCCCAGACCGATATGTAATGTAATTGGTGTTATAGTTACACCTAATATCTCAAGCCTTTTTACAATTTGCGGTGTGAAATGAAGTCCAGCTGCGGGAGCAGCTACTGCTCCAACATTCTTAGCAAACAAAGACTGGAACCTTTCACGGTCTTCAGGTTCTGCAGGCCTATTAATGGAACTGGGCAAAGGTGTTTCGCCTAGCGTGTCAATGGTATTATAAAATTCCTCATCAGTGCCATCGAAAAGGAATCGAATGGTTCTCCCTCGTGATGTTGTGTTGTCTATTACCTCTGCTACTAAAGCTCCTTCACCAAAATAAAGTTTATTGCCCACCCTGATTTTTCTTGCAGGATCGACCAAGACATCCCACAAGTGCATTTCCTTATTTAGTTCACGCATCAAAAAAACTTCTATATCGGCTCCGGTTTTTTCTTTATTGCCAAATAGACGGGCTGGAAATACCTTGGTATCATTTACAACCATTACATCACCATCATCAAAATAGCCAACTACATCCTTAAATATTTTATGTTCTATTTCTCCAGTGTCTTTATGGATAACCATTAGCCGGGATTCATCCCTGTTTTCTGCCGGATATAAGGCCAATAAACCAGCGGGCAAATCAAACTTGAATTGGGATAATTTCATAGTTAATATTAAGGTATTATATATGGCAAAAATGTAAGTTAACAGGTCAAAAATTAAGCAAGCAAATGTAATGATTAGTTTTAATATTCGCAGTGAAATATTAAATAGTTTATCTTTGTTTAGAGTTATAACTAAATAGCTATGCGATTTGGAATATTCGTCAAGTTAGTACTTGAGAGTTTCAGGTTTGCCTGGAATGCCCTCAGGATGAATGTATTAAAGACAGTGTTGTCATTGTTGGGGGTAACAGTAGGGATATTTGCCATTATTGCAGTATTTACAGTAGTAGATTCATTAGAGTATAGTATAAAAAACAGCTTTTCGTTTCTTGGAGATAAAGTTATCAGGGTAGAGAAGTGGCCCTTTGGCCTGGGTGGGGAATATCCCTGGTGGAAGTATATGAGGAGGCCCCTGGTAGTCTACGATGATTTTGAATTTCTGCAAAGCAACTTAAAAACCTACGAGGCTATGACTATTTCGGCAGGTAGAGGTGGGCAGGTCTTAAAGAATGGAAATAACAGTTTTAATAACGCGATAATATACGGTATCTCGCATGGTTACAGTGATGTATATGATATTCCGGTTGCCAAAGGAAGATATTTTACAGAACAAGAAGTTTCCAATGGAAGAAATGTAGCACTGCTGGGTTATTCCATTGCTGAAGCATTATTTCCGGATGAAGAACCTTTGGGTAAAGAGTTTAAAATAAAAGGATTAAAACACGTGATAATAGGGGTGATGGAAGAGGAGGGTGAGCCTTTCCTGGGAGGATTGCCAAGTAAGGATGAAAATTGCTTTCTTCCATATGGCGATTATTCTAAAATGTTTTACAGTGGGCGACGACATGGTGGTGGTGCAACCATAGCCATAAAAGGGAAAGAGACTGACATTGGCCTGGTAGAACTTGAAAATGAGGTAATGGGATTGATGCGGAGAAAAAGAGCCCTTAAACCCAAACAAGAAGATGATTTCGCCATTAACAGGCCTGAGGCTTTACAAAGTTTTATCGGTTCAATGTTTGACGTAATTACCTTTGCAGGATGGATAATCGGCGGTTTTTCTATTTTGGTGGGAGGATTTGGAATAGCAAATATCATGTTTGTGTCGGTAAAAGAGAGAACGAATATTATTGGGATTCAAAAATCCCTGGGAGCTAAAAATTACTTCGTGCTTTTCCAGTTTTTGTTCGAAGCTATCTTCCTTAGCATCATTGGTGGAGGGGTAGGACTGCTACTGGTATATTTACTTTCAT
>CBDVAV010000351.1:0-5586 GCA_965372055.1 uncultured bacterium
GGCCAAGACGACAATCAAACCTGCAAACCTGAAAGTAAATTAGGGCATGGTCTGTGGTTTATAGACAACTCTATATACCTGGTGGTTCTGGTTCAGCAATCCTGTAAAATTGGAAATGATATATATAAAAAAGATGAAGCCGAAACCAAGATGACCATATATAATAGTGTCTTTTACTACTTCCAGGATCGGATCATTTCCGGTGGCCATAAAATAGCTGATGGTACCCCAGCTTATAATGGCAATTGTAAGGTAGAAAATTGACAAGTGTGAGAAATTATTTGAAATGCCTTTGAGAATCTCACTGCGCCTTTTCAATCCCCAAATACCCACCAGGGTTGAGATTAACAATAGCAGGAATGGATTTAAATAGGTTATTCCCCAATTGGTCATATGGGTTTCATCAAGATATAGCAGGAGCAAATTAGTAAGATAGATTCCACTAATAATTATAAAATGCCTGAAACTATGTTTACTACTGGGGTTATTTCCATAGGTGATCAGGTAAAGAAACCCGTTTACTATCTCATGGGAGATCATGAGGATAAATGCCAGCGTGATCAACAAAGGGCCAAAAATACCATAGTTGACCAGGTATAAAACTGGGTTGCTTGCCTGGGAAAACAGGGCTATGATAATCCCGAAAATAGCTGTTAAACCAGCAAATCCTGCCAATCTCCCAAATAGATCTTTATTAGGATTTATTGCATGAAAGTAATAACTACCGGGCAGGAAAATAGCAAAGCTGATAATAAGCGCAGTTTTATCGAATAAGCCAAAAACTGCCAGGTTCTCCATCCTCATGTTTACCATAAATAGGATAAACACTATCATTCCCAGCAGATACCAAAATCTTGGCAGTGTGCTTATCAGGGTAAGTGATAAGGTTATTCCTATTAACAATTGGATCAAAATAATCCAGGCGGCAGTAATATTTACTTTCAGCCCGCTACCTTGCATCCTTTGGATCAACACATAATTATCAACCCAAGTGGAAAACTGAAACAATCCCTTTTTAAATGAATTGACTTCAACTTTAACGGGTTCCTTTAAACTTATCAGTTCCCAATCGAAGATTGCACTATGACCTGTTGAATAGGAAGCAATCGCGTATATTATGGAAAAAAGGAAGGCTGCCAAAATAAATTGGTAGAGAAATTTGGTACGATGTTCCCAATTGTTCCAAAAAAAGTATTGATTCATGTATAAATGCTGGTTAACGGATCACTTTAGGTACTTTAAAAAATCCCGACTCCATCTCAGGGGCATTTTGTAAGACATTATGGGGATCAAGGGAAGGACCAGCTTCATCTTCTCTTAATCTATTGATTTCTTGAGACATATTCGAAAGAGGTTCAACATTTTCCGTGTCTATCCCTTTTAACTTTTCAACCCATTCCAAGACTAGGTTTAACTCTTGTATCATTTCTTCAGACTCCTCTTGGCTAAAATCCAACTTCGCCAGGTTGGCCAGCTTATCGAGAGTTGTCTTGTCTATTTTCATCCTTAGAAATGTCTATTAAGTTCATTCTGGATAACAGAAAACGTTTTTTCCTTTAACGAACCTACATCATCCAAAGTTAAGCCTTTTGTGTCAAACGGTTGATGATAAATAATTTTGGCTTTGTGATGGTTCATTAACATGTCGCCATCAGGTAAAATTATCCAATTATATGGAATTGTAACCGGCACCAGCGGTATTTGTTCTTCAATGGCCACCCGAAAAGCCCCGTCTTTAAATTTTGCCATTTTAGGTGGGCCATCGGTAATAATACCTCCTTCGGGATACATAAAAATACTGTGCCCCTCCCTGACTGCATTTTTTGCCCTGATTAAAGTGTTGTATTTACTGTTGAGGCTATTCCGGTCGACTGTAATATGTAATTTCCGGTACATGTACCCGAAAATCGGTATTTTCTCCATGGAGTTCTTTCCAACAAAAATGAAACTACGGGGTGTTAACCCTACAATTGGAATATCAAAGTAAGAGAAATGGTTTGGACATAGAACATAGGGCTGGCCTTTTATCAACTTGAATCTAAAATCGACTTCGACCGGAAGGAATATCAGGTTAAAGAAGAACTTGGCCCATATCCAATTTAGATAACGTGCATGTTTGTGCCAACGTTTATTTTGTATCAATACCAGGAACACTGGTAGCAGAATGGTAAACCCGATAACAAATATCAGAAATGTATAAAATGTATAAAGTATTTTCCCAAGCTTCATGATTATAATGGTACTGTTAAAAGTATTGAACTTGAAAGTTATTTACCTAGAACAACAGTCTTATTGTTCATCCTGGGAATTACCATTAACTCTATTTGCCTTCCATCAATATATCTTACTCCATTTTCGTCAAAGAAGGCATCTTCTTCCAACATAATTCTGATGTCTTTCCCCCATTCTTTGATAAAATAGGCATTATTTAGTTCTATGGAATAGGCAGTGTTATAATACAAAGGATAATCCCCCTTAACAGGCACACCTTCCTGTTGATCCCACAGGCCTATTGTCGGCCCTGCCGCATGACCATGAAAGCCAATGGGATGGGTGTAGATGGTGGGCCTTAGCCCTGCTGATTTTGCTTTTTCCAATGATTTGGCAAGTACCTGGTTTCCGGTTTTCCCCAAAGAAAAATTGCCTGTAAATATATCCTGTAACATATTACCCGCTTTAAATGCTTTTTTAAGGTAATCTGGGGCATCTGTTTCCCCTGGTTTTAATACATAGGCATGTTCCTGTGTATCGGTATTTAACCTTAAATATTTAATCCCAAAATCAACATGCAGTAAATCCCCGGGCATGATTACGTTTTCTTCCGGTCTCTTTGAAAATGTTCTCATTTGATCAAAAGCCTCGTTGTCGGCTCTCTGAATAGATACCGAGGGATGGAACCAAGTGGTAAGTTTGAGTTCCCTAATCCTGTCCCTGTACCACCAAACAACATCTTCGGTAGAGGTAACACCTGGTTGGATAACCTGCTCGGAAAACCCATTGGCAATAATGTTGTGTGCTATGCCGCATATTTGCTGGTATACTGCCATTTCGGAAGCAGTTCTGGTTTCGAGCCAGCCGATGGCAAGTTTTTCAGCGGAAACAACCTTGTGATGCATCTTTTTGGGAAGTTCAGCCATAAATTGATCATACTCTGACGAAGAAAGCCCATCGGCCAAAGCGAAATTTACAGATCTGTTTAATCCTATTTTGGTTGGATTTCGCTCTTGGATAATCTCAATTAACCTTTGCCATTGATTTGGTTGTTCATCTTTTTCCCATGATTTTTTGAAAACAGTCCCGACATCATATCTTGCCACTGCCAGGGTTTCAAGTTGCCGTGAATTGCCCGGGTCATAAATTACCAATATGGTCCTTCTCCTTGCAGCCAGCCAATTTGCCGGAAGCATGGTCTCGATTACGGGATCTTCGTTGTATTCCCTGGCAATAATTATCCACATGTCTATCTTTTCACGCTGCATCAGCATAGGCAGGACAGTACTGACCCGCTCTTCGATCCATCGGTCAATAACTTCTGCTCTTTCACTCATTGGAAGTATGGCAGGCATATCCTGAGCGTAAGTAAAATTTATTATAAAAATCAGCATTAGATTTTTCCAAATCACTTTTTTCATTTCAATCATCATTTAAAGATATTATACAACGTTCCCCTTCAAGTTTCTTTATCATACTGGATGTATTAAACTTATCCTTAGCAGCCGACATTTCTGATTTATGTTGCCTTTTCAAATATCTTCTTATTATGGCTTCCATAAATCTTCTAACATCAACTTTGGTTTGCAAGATAAGTTTAGGAACTTCAACTAATTTGTTTTTTTCATTTTTGGCTACCATGGTAAAAAAGCAGGTATTGGTGTGTTTCACCTTTCCCTCTTTTACATTTTCTGCAATCACCTTTATGCCTACCACCAGTGAAGTTTTCCCAACGTAGTTGATCCTGGCTTTCAAAGAGACCAATTCGCCAACCTCTATTGGTTGCAAAAAATCCACCCCATCTACTGAAACCGTCACACAATAATTGCCAGCATGTTTTGAGGCACAAGCATAGGCAACTTTATCCATCAGGGAGAGTAATATTCCCCCGTGGATCTTCCCTCCAAAATTAGCATAGCTTGGGATCATGAGTTCTGTGATGGTGGTTTCAGAATATGAGCTCGGTCGTGATATATCTTCCATTGGCTGGTTTATTGAATTATCCCACATAATTTATGCAATATCAATTTAATAGTTACCAAATGTGGAAATTATCTCCATCAAGAAAATAATGCCTTCGAAATTTTATTAAACCTGATGAATAATAGTACTGCCGCCAGTGATAGCCCGACAAACAGGCCATACCAAATCCCGATCACTCCAAGACCCAGCTTAAATCCCAGGAAATAACCCAGTGGAAGGGCAATTACCCAATAAGCTATGAAGGTGATTACAGTTGGAATCTTTACATCTGCAAGGCCTCTTAGTGCTCCTAATCCAACCACCTGTATCCCATCAGACAATTGAAAAAAGGCTGCGATAACAACCAATGATGCCGCCAGCTTTGTTACTTCCAGGTTGTCGATATATAGGCCCGGGAGAAAATTTCTCCCAATTATAAAAATAAGGGCATTAACACCCATGAATAAGGTCACCATGATGAAAATAGAAAACGCTGCCCTTCTCAATGTAAACAGATCTTTTCTTCCCAATTGATTACCAACACGGATAGTGGCCGCCGCGGCCAATCCCGATGCCATCATATAGGTAACTGAGGCTAAATTAATAGCGATCTGATGTGCAGCCAGTGCATTTGCCCCAAACCACCCAATCATAATGGCGGCAAAACCAAAAGCCCCAACCTCAAACGCGAACTGTATCCCGGCAGGAATGCCAATTTTTAATAGCTTCCGGATTAGATCTTTGGAATAATTCCCAAAGGTGAAGGCCGAATGGTATCTTTTATACCTTTTCGAATAGTAAATATAGGCCCACATCACTAATCCCATTACTATTCTGGACACCAGTGTAGCCCATCCTGCACCATTTATTCCCAGTGGATCAAATCCCAGCTTTCCGAAAATCAGGATATAATTTAGGATTATATTCAATAGTGTACTAAGCAAGACTACGTACATCGCCTGCCGGGTAAAAGACAGTCCTTCGGCAAATTGGCGGAAAGTCTGGAAGAACATAAATGGAATTATTGACAGGATTATCAATCCCAAATAAGGCAAAGCCAATTCTACAACTTCAACAGGTTGATCCAGGTAGTGTAATGCACCGGATCCTGAAAAAACCACTGCGAACAATACAAAACCGGTAATCATATTGATTAATAATCCATGCTTCAGCACCATAGTGCTTTTGTCATGGTCCTGCTCCCCATCTGCTGCCGCCACTAATGGTGTGATGGCGTAGGTAACCCCTATCCCGAAAGTCAAGGCAAGATGAAAGATGACATTGGCCAAAGAAGCCGCGGCCAATGGGACTGGACCCAATTGCCCAACCATTAAACTATCGGCCACACCTACCAGGGTATGCCCTAATTGACTTAGCATTACAGGCACTGCCAAAACCATATTTTTGCTTAAG
>CBDVAV010000352.1:0-5580 GCA_965372055.1 uncultured bacterium
TGGGAACTTCTGTTACATAGCAAGGGGGGGGAGGAGGTGGTGGTGGGTTAGGAGCATAAAAAGCATCGGGAAATTGTGTTGGCACCAGTTGATAGTTTTCCTCAACATGCCATCTTAAGAATACCGTATTATCAGTTTCTGGTATTTTGGAGTTTAGTAATACATTTATAACGTTTCTGGATGTCAAGTTCCCGGCATCACTCACAAAATCCTTTTCGCCAAATTCAAAAATAACCGAATCTTTTGTTTCAATTTCCCGGGGCATTATCTCCGGCACTGACCTGAATTTAGAACCATTGGATAGAGTAATCTCAATAAAATACTCTAATCCGGGAATACCTTTTAATATATTCCCATGTAACAAATAAACCCCAGGTTCGGTTTCAAAATAATCCTCCTGGTTTTCCAGGTTGTCAAATATGGTAATATCTGCAAATTTAACAGGAATAACTATATCTAAGGAGCTTATCTTTCCATTAGTTATTACTAAATTATCAGCAGTCATTCCTAATTTAATAACATGGAAACTACCGGAATTCGTAATCCTTCCATCCACTACCAATAACCTGGGGGTACTAACGCTCTCAAATTCAATTTGGTCAACACACCCTAAAAGCAAAGTGCTTATTGCAGTACCAATGGTAATTGTTTTAAAATATTTTATTGCCACATCAACCTTCATTCCTATAGATGTATATAAATCCCTTATGGCCAATAAGAAGGCCTTTCCGAACTGCTGTTTGGTATGATAAAACAATTTAGGCACTGATCTAAATATCCGGTTCTGCTACCATTATATTTGCAAGATTTTATGGATACTGGTAAGTCGTTTGGTAGAGTAAACCTTCTTGTGGTATCCGTAGTAATCGCTTCAAAATATCCTAACACGGTTACTTCGGGACTATTTACATTATAGATATTTCCTTGAACTCCAGAAGGGGGAGCATCAAATATAGATCCGACACGGTTTGCAGTTTTATCCAACTTTTCCCAATAGTCCATAGCCTTAGAACTTATAGAAGTACGGACTACGTTAAAATAATGCCTTTCTGTAAACGATAAATCAAGCTCCCTACTGTATAAATGAAATTCATTAATAAATTTTGAAGTAAATCTACTACTGTTGTAAAGTGGTACACTGCGCAAACTGGGTAACTCTGTTATATAACAAGGGGGAGGAACGTTACCAAAAGGATCGGGAAAATCTGTTGGTGATAACCTATAGCTTTCTTCAATATGCCATCTTAGAAATACTGGATTATCAGTATCTGGTATTTGAGAGTTTATCGATACATTCATTACATTTATGGAAGTCAGGTTTCCGGCATCACTTAGGACATCCTTTTTGCCGAATTCGAACATAATCGAATCTATAATATTAATTTCCTGGGGCATTATCTCTGGCTTCGATTTAAATTTTGGGCCATTGGATGATGTAATCTCAATAAAATATTCTACACCGGGAATTCCCTTTACAATATCCCCGAGCAACAAATAATTTCCTGGTTCAATTTCAAAATAATCTTCCTGATTGCCCAGGTTGTCAAATATGGTGATTTGCGCCGCTTCAACGGGTGTTGCTATTTTATCTGGTGTGGAATTTATTGCAGTAGTAATCCCCAATTTAAGAGAATGAGGCCCATCAGAATTTGTAATCCTTCCATCTACTATCAGTAGCCTGGTTGTATTATTACCTTCGAAATCAATTTCTTCAACACACCCTAAAAGCAAAGTGCTTATTGCAGTACCAATGGTAATTGTTTTAAAATATTTTATTGCAGATTTAATCGTCATTCTTAAAAACTGAAATTATAGGTCAAAGCAGGCACTGCTGCCCCTATTACCGATAACCTATGGGCTTGGGGAGTAAAACCATTCTCCGGGGTTTTGAAGAATACAGAGAATGCATTTTTCCTGCCTAACACGTTAAATATGGATAAGGTCAAACTTCCCTTGTATTTACTATTGCTTCTATCCTTTTTAGGGTATAACCATGGTATTTTACCAGCCATGGTAAGTGAAAGGTCCAGCCTGGCATAATCTGGAATACGAAACAGGTTTCTCTCAGAAAAATGAGCTACCGAGAGGTTCAGGGATTCATAGTTTGCTATAACATTACTGATGGGCCTGCCCCTGCGGTATAGGAAGTTAACTGCAAAGGAACTCTTTCGACCCAATAAATGATTAAATACAAAATCAATGGTGTGTGGTTGATCAAAATTTGAGTTAAACCATTTACCGTTATTTATTGTTTCTTGTGAATTACTGATAGGTACTTTTATCTTCGACCTGGAAAATGTATACCCCAACCAGCCTGTCCATCTCCCTTTGGTCCTTTTAATGGAAACCTCAAACCCGTATGCCTTTCCCCTGGCATTCAAAAGTTCTGTTTCCAGGTGCTCATTGAGCAGCAGTTCGGCGAAATTCTTATATTCAACCAAGTTATCAATATCTTTATAAAACCCTTCTATAGAAGTCTCCCAAATATTGTTGTCAAGGTTTAAGAAAATACCCGCCGAGTAGTTATCTGCAATCTGGGGCTTAAGGAAGGGGTCACTTACTTGCCAAACATCCACTGGCGTTGGTGCGGTGGTGTTGGATACAAGGTGAATATATTGCCGAAGCCGGTTATAACTAGCTTTTATGGACGAATTGCTGCTCAGGGAAACCCTGGCGGATACCCGGGGCTCCAGGCCACTGTATTTTTTTATCACTTCCCCATTTCCGTGGTTCACTGTATCCACAATATTCCCCACCGATTTTGGTAATCCCTCTAAATAAGTAAACACTACCTCCTTGCCAATATTTTGATAAGCTGAGTAACGTACCCCACCGGTAATACTGAGCCAGCTTGTCATTTCAAATTCATCTTCCAGGTAAATTCCCAGCTCTCTCCCTCTTCCTTTCTCAACCTTCTCAGGCTCGAACAAAGAAAAATCATTAAATGGCCTGGCAGATTCCGGAAGGGAATTATAATCAATCAGTTCCACACCAAAATCTATCTTGTGCTTATCGTGAGGTATCAGCAATAAGTTTTCTTTGATTTGAAAATGCCGTATGCCATTCTCAATTATAAAAGCATTAAATCCGACAGGTTCAAAAGATTCACTTTTATAATCCATGAAGGCTGCTGAAAATTGAGATGACAATTTTGGATTGATTATACTGTTTAATTTTACATTGGCAATCAGGTTTTTCCAACCAAAGCCAAATTGATCTGAAAACTGGAAGGAGTCCTTACTTCCGTACAATGAAACAGAAACTATTTGATTATCACTGAAACGATGGGTGATACCCAAATTTGTGTCCCAAAAAGAAGCTTTACTTTTATGCACGTCAGGTTCCTGCACCTTTTTTAGCAAATAGTTCGGGTAAGCTATTCTAGCTCCCGCGATAAAAGTTGTTTTATCATTATTTAGAGGTCCGGTAATGGATAACCTGGATGCCAAAACACCAACTCCGCCATTAATTGTTAGTTGGTCATTGTTCCCAGTACTCATTTCAACGTCCAGAACCGACGAAATACGACCACCAAAACGGGCGGGGATATGTCCCTTGTACAAGGTAAAGTTGTCTGTGAGATCAGGGTTGAAAACCGAGAAAAAACCCAATAAATGAGATGAGTTAAATAGGAGTACTCCATTCATCATTACCAGGTTTTGGTCAATCCTACCTCCCCTGACATTGAATCCTGACGCACCATCCCCCACGGAACTTACCCCTGGCAGCAATTGCAAGCTTTTTATAACATCAGTTTCACCCAGGAAGGTTGGCAGTTGTTTCAAATCCTTCATGTTCAGCTTTTCAACCCCTATAGTGGTCCGTTTAATATTTGCATCTGGTTCTTCACCCTCGATTATTATTTCGTTCAAAAGGACTTCCAATTCGTTGAGTAAAACATTCACTTCCATATTGGAATAAATGTGAGCAGGAAATACCCTGGTCTCCATTCTTACATGCTTAACCATAATTTCATGCACTCCCGTCGGCACAACAAATATATAATTTCCCTTGGCATCACTTACTGCACCGATTTTTAAAGAATTTATAGTGATGGTTGCCCATTTAACAGGAATACCATCGGTATCCATGATTTTACCGAAGATTATGGCTTTTGTTTTATGGGTTAGTTTAGGATTTCCTATTATAATAGAATCCTGGGATATTTGGCAAAATCCATAATATGTATTGAAGAGGAATGATGCCATCAATAAGTACAATCCAATGGAAGGTCGTTTACTTATGGGATTGGATTTACGGACAGTCACAGATTCGTATTATACAAAAAAATAAATACAAATACATATAAATATACAGCAATTATCTGATGAGATATTATTATTACTGGCATATTCCTAGCTAATTTGATTGAAAAAAAATTAGATTGGTTTTCGCAAAGGCAAAGGATACAAGAGATTTTTTCATATCTGAATCAGTTTATTGGTAATCAGTATTAGAACTTATTATTTCAAAGTAGTTTCTTGCAAAGATTATTCCTGTTTTGATATATTTTTGACAATTATCTTTGGATTAAATTTAAGTCTTATCCTGTCTTTCCATTCCTCTGTTACATTATTACCAACAATTGGGAAAAATTACCAGCATGAAAGCATTATATCCCATTACTTTTGAACAAATTATTATACCTTCCTATAGTCCCGAAAAACATCTAATCATAACAGGTGGAAATACTATTTCCATTGAATGGTAACTTTAGATATTCCCAGGCAATTTTATTCCTGATCAACAGGTTACGATATTAATTAAATCACTACTATGCATTTTTTGGAAATAAAAGAATATACGAAGGACAGTTCCCAGGAAGAAATTGAAGTATTAATGAGAAGGGTTTTTTTCTACGAAAAGGATCTGATAATATACCGGGAAATGCCAATGGTTTCTGACTTTCAGTTGGATATCTATTTTAATAAATTGAAAGGAATGGTTGATCTGAGGAAGAAATATTATATGATCATAGATCTTACTGAAACTCAAACTTCAACTTTATGGGAAATCAAACGGAAAACAAAACAAATGTTTAAACCTTTCCTTCCCATAGTAAAACATCTGAGTATAAATACCGGTAAAAATGTAACCCTAAATATCACTGCAAGATTCCTTTACAAGAATGTAGGGTTTAATTCTTGTTCTTATCACACCAGCTTTTCAAAAGCTTTAAAATCAGTATCTGCAAAAAGAAGAATCCATAAAAAACACCCTCTCAAAAGCAGTGAATCATCATTGCCCGAGGTTGTTTACCAGGAGCAGGCTTGACGTATATTTGCTTATCTACTCCGCCCGCAATGTATTTACAGGGTTTGTTCTTGCTGCTGCCAAAACCTTGAAGCCTACTGTAAAGCCTGATATTAAAAATATTAAAATTACCGATATTATTGCAGATGGAACATTCATGCCAATGTGGTAGGCCCATATTGTACTCATCAGAAATGCACCCATCCAACTGCCTAATGCAGCACCAATTACTGCCGAGACTGATAGAATAATGAAGAATTGCTTATTCAAGTTTTTAGCTATGTTTGCAATTGATGCCCCAAGTACTTTTCTTATTCCTATTTCTTT
>CBDVAV010000353.1:0-5574 GCA_965372055.1 uncultured bacterium
ATTTTGTGCATCATTGGCAACATTTCCCTGATCCAGTATCTCCCTGGCAAAATAGTCCGCAGAATCGTACTCGGCCATATAATAAAAAGACTGCATTAACCCGATCCAGCCATTGTTCTGCTGTCTCGCATTAGTGGCTTCTTCTACTAACTGGTCATAAAAGACAATCGCATTTTCATAATTCCCTTGTTTGTACTGGATATCAGCAATTCTTTGAATCACCCTAGGATAAAAGCTAAATTCAGGTTCCTGCATCACTTGATCGTAATAGTCCAAGGCCTCCGTATCCTGTTTCAACCTATAAAATGATTCACCTATATAATACTTGGCCTCTGTAGTATTTAATGCCTCTGGGTAATTCTCGATATAGATTTTAAATCTATTGATAGCGTCTTCATAATTTTGGCTAAAGTACAGGTTCTTTGCTGCCTCAAACTCAACCAACTCAAATCCTTCCTGATCGGGATTGATTTGTTTGAATTTATCCAGGTACTGATCGAATTCATTTGATCTATCCTGTAAAGCAAGAACCTCCTGTAAACCAAGCAACACGTTATTTGCTTCTTTGTGGGTAGCATATTTCTCTAAGAAAGTTGTATAATCATCAATTACAATATTGTAATTTTTTAAATTGTAATTGGCTATGGCCTTGTTTTGTAGGGCATAAGGGATGTATTTGCTATTAGGTTGTTGGTTCATCAATTCTTTAAAGCCATCGGCACCAGCCTCATAATTACCTCTTTCAAAATCCAGCTGGGCTTTTTCAAACAAGGCATCATCATAATAAGGGCTTTTATTATAATCATTAATTACAATATCAAAGTTTGCCATAGCCTCCTGATCCTGATTGAGAATAGCCTTCACAATTCCTATTTGTAAATGCCCATAAGCTCTGTAAGGCTTGGCAGTCAAGCTTTCTTGATAAAATCGCAAGGCCTCATTATATGATTTTGTTACGTAATAGCAATCTGCCAACCTAGTCACTGCATCATGATATTGGGCTTTTTCCTTATTTGCATTGGCAATAAATTGTCTGAATCTTAACAGTGCTTTAGGATACTGTTTAGTATTATAGTAACAATAACCAAGGCCGTATAAGGCTGAATTTTTGATATCCCCATAATCTGCCGCACTGTTAATCACTCTCAAATAATAATTCAGTGCCTGTTCATATCTCTTGCCAATTGAATATGTTTCCCCTGTCCAATAAATTGCCTGTAAAACAATCTCCTGATCGAATGGGTTTTCCAGTGATTTTTCGAACATTATTATGGCATCCCGGAATTTTCTTCTATTAAACAATTCAACTCCTTTATGGAAGGTTGCTTTTTGATATGCCTCTCTGAGAATGCTGGATTTTTGGGGGATTGATTCAATATGACTGATAGCAAGATCGTAATTGTTAGTGGTCAAAAAAGCTTGCGATAATAAATCGTTGATTTCTGTCAAGTGTTCGCTTTGGGGATACTCTTTAGAAAATGTTTTCATGGATTCTATGGCAATAGCTGACCTGTCTAGCTCAAGGCTTACTTTAGAAAATTGATACAACGCTTCCTCCTTAACTTGCTCATTGGTACTAATGTGCCTTGCCTTGTCCAATGCAGTGGCTGCAAATGGCAAATTTCTTTCTTTCAGGTAAAGTAGGCCGAGGAAATACGAGGATAAAGAACCCAGATCATTTTTATCGGCAGCAATTTGCTTGAAGTTATCAATGGCACTCTGATTTTCACCATTTATATATTGTGTATAGCCGATCCTGTACAATACATCATGATTGGGTTTTACTTTGTTTATAGCTATAAATTCGTCAAAATACTCCTTTGCTTTAGTATAGTTGCTGTTAAAAAAATATGAATCAGCCAGCAGCAGGTACAACTCTCTCAGGTTTGCAATCTGGTCTAATTTTTCCAGTGAATTTTCCGAATAGGATATAAGTTCGTCATAGCGCTCTTGTTTATAGTATACACTGGCTATCATCGAAGGAACAATCGAAATATAGCTGTCCTCCTTTTCTGCCCTCTTCAAATCAACTAATGCATTATCAAACTGACCCAGCTGATACTCCGTGTAACCAGCGTAATAATTTGAAGCTGGGGAGTAATGATTATTTTGTCTTTTTAGAATATTGAAATGAACCAGTGCTTGTTCAAACTTCTTGTTGGTAAAATAAGAATAACCTGTTTTAAAATGAGCATCGATTTGTTGTTGACTGGTTAGTTGGTTAAAATCAGCCTTTTCAAAAAAATAAATAGCCTTTTTGTAGTTTTTATCCCCATAATAAAAGCTCCCCATTTCAAAATAAGCTTGTATGGCTTTTGGATGATCAGGGTTTTTATCAATGAAGTCATTCATCAATCGCTCACTATCCTTATTATACAAGTTCAATGCGCAGAATGCAACGTAATACCGTGCTTCCGTTTTTGTGTTTGCCTCGGCAGATCCGCTGTTGATATATTTTTCAAAGTATGAACGAGCGGCTCCATAGCTGTCCCTGTCCATCAGATCCAAACCCAACTTAAAATAATTGATTTGATTATTCTGACCAATAGAATTTTGAGAAAAGAGAGCCTGTTGACATAGGGTTAGCAGCAGTGCAGTCAACCAGATTTTAACCATGTATTTTGAGTCTTTTAATATATTAACTCATTGCAAGGTAATATTATTATAACGCTACAATACTTAAAAAGATAAGAATTTTCATTGCTAAATTCTTGGTGCTTTTACACAAGTTCCTGCAATTGAATTATTTAATAAAGCCTACTTAATGCATAAGTTTAAAAATTAACTCCTTCAAGATTTGACTTTCAGGCAATGAACCATGATCTATACCTTTGGAAATGAGGTCAGCATCCCTGATATGCCTGATATTCATCAGTACTTTTGACATCGGATAAGTGTGGGCTGCAGCAGCGTAATCTTTTACAAAAAACGGGCTTACCTTCAATGCTGATGCGAGGCCACGATCGGATTTATCCTTTGCCTGATGTACGATCAATAATTTTGAAAAAAAGGAGAATAAGGAACCAATAATCAGAACCAATGGATTCTTTTTATTATTTGCTGCAAAGTAACCTGCGATTTGATGGGCCTTAAATGAATCTTTATTGATCAGGGCCTTCTGTAATTCAAAAATGTTGAAATCCTTATTTATTCCAACGTTTTTCTCTACCATCATGGAATTGATCACTTTCTCTTCACCCATGTTCAGAATCATCTTATCTACCTCATTTACTATCATTGAAAGGTTGTTTCCCAAATTTTCGGTAAGTAAAAATGTGGCTTTAGGTTCAATCTGATAACCAATAGAATCAACATAAGAGCCAATCCAGGCAGGTACTTGATTGTCATACGGCTTTTTGGTACTTACCATTACTGTATATTTCTCTAATGATTTTGAAAAGGATTTTCTCCGGTCCAGGGTTTTGTGTTTGTAGCAAAATACCAATACGGTAGATGGTTGTGGGTTTGACAGGTAGTCCTCAACAAGTTTTTGTCCTTTTTCCCGGTTCAGGTCTGGGGATTCCTGCGCTTCCTTTACAATCACCACTTGCCGCTCTGACATCATGGGGAATCTCCGGGCAGCAGTAATAACTTGCTCCATAGCTGCTTCTTTACCGTAAAATATACTTTGATTGAATCCTTTTTCGGCTTCAGACAATGCTTTTTCCTCAATGTAATTAGAAATTTGATCAATAAAATAAGGCTCCTCACCTTGTAGAAAGTAAACTAAATCATATTGTTGCGCTTTGAGGTCTTTAAGGACTTCTTCGGTTTTCTTTATCATTTAAAATCTGTCTGTACTGTGATTGTTTGAATTACTCAAGCATCTGGTATAGCAATAATTATTATGAATTTGGTTATAATGTTACATTAGTTGAAATGGAATACTGAATATCCAAAATACAATTTCCCACAAAGTGATCCCTTCGGGGCAAACATCAAATAAATCCCAAAATACAATTTTACAAAAAAATATTTTTCGCTTTTTTCACAAATAAATATTTTCACACTACAGAATCACCAGCCATTAGTATATATGTTTTTATCACTAAATGTATTAGGTTCTTCTCAAAAAAATTATTGGAATTTGATTCATTGATATTTATTTGTGATTTGATTTTTGCGATTTACTCTTTTCTACCAAAAGTATACCTTTGGCATAATGAATTCATAGAGTACAATAAATTTTTATCATCAAATTTATGATTATAATATTCACTAATTATCATAACTTGATCAACAAATATATAGAATTTATGAAGACTCAATTTTCCATATTTGCCTGGTTCATGGCAATATCAATCATAATACTCCAATCACATGGATTATTGGCACAAGCTCCCGGAACTGAAGTAATAGTGTTTGATCTGGAAACAATTGGGACAGGTTTCAAAATTAGTAATCCAGTAAATGTTTCCCAAAATAAAGGATATGATAATCAACCATATTTCCTTCACGATGGCAGTGGGTTACTGTATGCTTCTGCCGTTGAAGATGGAAACACAGAAATAATGTTGTATGGACTCAACAATAAGGAAAGAAAGCAAATAACACATACCCCAGGGAGTGAATATTCCCCAACCGTAACTCCTGACGGGGATTACTTCACTTCGATTTTATTGGAAAAGGACGGCACACAGTTACTTTGGAAATATAATATGGAGACAGGAAAAGGCGAAGTTGCTGTTGAGGGCTTGAAGATTGGCTACCATTGTTGGTTCGATCAATCAACTATTGTTTCATTTGTTTTAGGTGATACTATTACTATGCAAGTCTCCAATCTTACAAGTGGAGAAAATAAAATAGTGGCAAAAAATATCCGGAGATCGTTACATAAAATGCCCTTGGATAACAAGACCAGCTTTATTCACCAAGTATCGGATGAGGTATGGATGATAAAATGGTTAAATCCAGAGACTGGGGAATCGGGGGATATTGTACAAAGCCTTGACAACTCACAGGATATGGTCTGGTCGCCAACCGGAGATATAATTATGGGACAGGAAAATAAGTTGTTTTTCTACAAGCCCGGGATTTCAACATCCTGGACTGAATTTGCCAATCTTGAAGAGTATGGATACCAGGGTGTAACCCGCATTGCAGTAAGCCCTAAGGCTGACAAAATTGCTGTGGTGGTTGATGAGAACTAATTAGAGTTTGTCCATAAAATTAATTTCGATTGATTTTCAATGACTTTTACCCCTACCCCTAAAGGGAGAAGTCATTGAAAATCAACACTCCCTTCAGGGTTTGGGGTAAATGGTGATTTTCAATGGACGACATTATAGACATACTCTAATTATTATAGCTTTCAACTATTTTGAAAAGATCACTATACCTCAATCTTTTCTTTTTTATTTTATCCATCAATTGAGGATTATCATAAAAAAAGTTATTCATTGTTTTTACGAATAACTGGAAGTTGGGGCTAACGCCTTCTACCAGATCACCTCTTTTCAATATATAGATATTGGCCGCATTCATTCCAGAAGATCTTCTCCTTACATTGACCTGTTGAGTTGACAGTTTCCGCTTATCTTCCACGAACAGAAGATCAACCTTGCCTTGTCTTAC
>CBDVAV010000354.1:0-5568 GCA_965372055.1 uncultured bacterium
GAGCTTGCCATGAAGAATATATATTCATACTCGCAATAGTTATTTATTTCCTCATTTTCCAACACCACTTCAAATATGATTTGGTTGATGTGATTTTTGTATTCAAAGAAATACTTTTCAAATTCTATGTCTTCAAAAGTTAGCACAATGTTTCCTTCAGTTCCGGTAAATAACGAATGATAGATTTTCTTTTTTAGGACTATTGGTACATTCTCCACGATTTTGGAGTTTAATGGATATCGGCCATCGCGGCCTTCTCCCACCTTAAACTTCATGCGGATACTCAAGTCCCAAACATCTATGGTATCCCTAGACAGATAAATCATTTTATCATTGTATAATCGCAGTCGTAGATCAAACTTCTTTGGATGATAAGGCCCATGCACGCTCCAGGGTTCTGATTTTTCGTAACCATCAATAGCATCCGGTGGACTGCCCACAACATCATTGACTCCAGTTCTGTTCCATAACTCAATTTCCAACCCTATTTCCTGTTTGCAGTTTGAAAAATCTGCAAATATCGATGAACCGCAGATTGTCAATAGAAGATGTAACAAAATATTAAGCATAACTTTCTAAATAAATTCTTAATTAGATTTCCAATTGGGGCTAAATCCCTCTATATGTCCATGATTATCGTGAAAACGACGTCTTACGGTGTTATCTAAAATCCTGCTATTACTGTTAGGATAGGAGAGTATTCTCCCAAATCCCCATTTTCTGAACATGTTTACCAATTGTTGGTTCCTGCCCCAATCAAACTGAGCATCGTTTACGGTCAACAAATTATCAACTTTTTGTGACTCTCTAGGGGCACAGGCAGCAATTGTAAATAAGAATAAAATAAGGGATAAATAGTTATTCATCTGAACTGATAATAAGTAGTAAAGTCACTTAATCTCAATTGATCCAGTGCATTTCTCATAGGGCATAGTAACATGTTATCGGTAGTACTCAAAGTATGACCTTTTCTCATCAAATAATATGTAGCTGATAAAAGCAATATGTTAACAGACGTAATACATCTTAATAATCATGTAATTACCCATTTTCCATTGCACCCAACCTTCAATTGATTCATCCTCTTTACAAGGTAAACACACAGTATCACATATTAATTTGATCCAATCGTCTTTGATTTCCACTACATTAAAAGCATATTCCTTAACCAAATGAATACTTTCAGAAGTATCATATGGATCTTTCCTCAATGGATTAGCTTTTTTATCAAAACCGATGAAACCTGTGAATAAATGTTCTTCCCAAGTTTGAAAACCGAATACTTCAGAATCTCGTTTAATTAGCTTTCTGATACTTTTATCCTTATCAACTATTACTTCGAAATGATCTGAAGTTTGGTTGGTACAAACAAATTGAATAATAGCCCCAATTTCAGGATAAAATTCTTTTGGGTTAAAACCCGAGATCTTCTTATCTAGGTTTTCAGAATTAACTTCAAACAAATCAATTTTGGTACTTGCAACTTCTAAAGTTCCTTTTGAAAAAGAAATTTTGGCATAAATACTACCATCAGAATTATATATAAATCCAGTACCTCTAGTATTATATTGTCCAGTGTTATTAAAACTTACAATTCCTTCACTGCCACCTATAAAAAGGCCTAGGTTAACTGTGCCAATCTGAATAGCTGTAGTAGTATCTACACTCTGCACTTGAGCCTTATTCACAGGCTCTCCATTCGAAATGGACTTTTTCCCATCACAACTAATTAAATACAGTATTAAAAAAACTGGGATAGATAAAGTTATTCTCATCTTCTTCCAAGGTTTATATTTGGTCTAAAACCCTGTAAATGCAAATGGTTATTGTGTCTAGATTTGGAATAATGAGTAGCTCCTGGTAAAATATAGTTTGGAGTGAAGTGACTTGTACTTGTTCTTTCAGATAGTTGACTTGTCCATCCAAATGTTCGGAAAGCAGCAGATAACCGTTCATTGCGCACTACATCGAATGCCAGTTGATTTACCAATACTCTCTCTCCAGATTGATCCGTTCTTAAATATCTAACATCCCCATTTATACCGTTTATATGAGATCTGCTTGGATCAGGGGAATCACCATTAGTTAAACTAAAACCGATAACTGTTAAATCAGTAGTATTCGTAGTGATAAGAGATCCAAAAAGTGCCGCAAATGCATCGGGATTGATAAATGATCTATATTCATTTTCTCCCTTTACTTGGAAATTAAAAGTAAAATCAGCTGTGCTGAGACCATAATTTGATGGCAATTGTATTAATCCATTAGCATTCCTAGTAAAGGAACCCAAAAAAGTACTAGTTCCAGCATCATCAACAAAGTAGAAATTATCAATCGGTCCAGTTGGCACATAATCAATGGAACCATCACTATATATGTAAAAATCATCAAACCTCCCATCGGGGTCAACTCTATTGATTGGATTGTTTTGTGCAAAGTTGTAAGGGGTAAGCCATTCCCTTTCTTCAGCCATTGGATCTATCTGTAAAAAGCCCGGGCCACCCCATGGATCATAGAACCTTGCATTGAAATCATAGACTTTCCAGCTTGGTTGCCATTCATTACCATTGAAAAGGTATTTATTGGGTTGTGCAGTTGCCCTGGTGTAATTGTTAAACGTCCCGCCAAAGGGAAAATACGAATCAGTCTGGATCAACGGTGAATATTGATGCTCTACTGTTACATCATCAAAGAACACCCCTTTATCAGTGCTGCTGCTGCTGTTGGAAATTATTAGAGCTCTATTAGTGGGTGTGTCTGCGTTCATCATAAATATATCTTCCTAAAACCTCAAATCTATTTTTCTTTCTTTTAGTGATTGATAAAATCTGGTTGAGTCCATCGGACCTGTTAAGTGAGATTGGATTTTATTGTATAATTTACCCCCATCATCATACATGAATTCCACATCAAAATCCTTATCAATAATCCAATAACTTACTAGGTTATCCTTTTTTATAGTATTTGCGATTATCCATTTTTCGTTAGAGACAGCATCAATTACATACCTGGAAACACTATCAGTTCTTGATGGAATAACAGGTATTCCTGTATAACAGCAACCCCAACTTTTACCAGTACAATAAACAATAATTCTATCTTCAGTTTTATCCCCTTCAAGTAAAGTGAATTTATCGCCTAATCTATTGTCCCCAAAAAGTTTGCAATAATTGCATGAACTAAAAGTTAGGAGCGAAATCAAAACAAAGAAAATAAGCAATATTGTTTTTCTCATGGAAATGTGTTTACTTGTTAATATTCATCTGGTTGCTGGGGCTATTAGACCAACATCTCCATAAGGCTCTAATGTCTATCATAAACATCCCCTCTCCTAAAACTTCAAATCTATTTTTCTTTCTTTTAGCATTTGATAAAAACGGGTTGAGTCCAAAGGCCCATCTATATCTTTTCTCTCCTTGTTAACAATCCAATAGTGTTCTGTTAAATTTGACAACTCGATTGATTTAGCAATAATGTAAACTTTATCATATTGATATTTTACAACATTAGGAGGTATTATCTCTGCTCCCTTATGTTCATATGTTTTCGTATTGCTTTTTATTATTGAACTATTTTTGCCATCGGGTATAAAATAATAGTGATTCCCTAAATCCAACCTATCGTCATAATGAAGAAAAATACATGATGACAAAAAGGCAATCATTACAAATAAAAATATATTTTTCATGCCCATTAATTTTTTAGCACACCTAATCCGTAAGTTCTGATTTGTATTCCATGAGTATCATTTAGTCCTGTTCTCCATCTTTCACCCCAAATAAGAGTATTTCTAATTAATGTTTTTGGAGCATTACCATTATGATAATCCCAATCATAAAAATCATTCAATACTCTAATCGTTTGATTTTGAGAACTGACAAGCTGAACTCTAGTATCCCCTAAAGAATAAGTCGTATTCCTAACCCTATCATTTATAGCATGCCTATATACACTACTTTGATACAAAAGGTTCACCCTTAAAATCTGTCCTTCCTCTTGGAAATCAGAAGTACTTAAACTTCCGAAATCCATTTTCCCTGCATCTAAATAAAGCATGTTGTCTGCAGTTGGATTGTCCAATGCCCCTGGATTGGCTTTCGCCCAGGCAACCCCTTCATTAATGGTAACTATACCGTCCCAATCAGGCCTTTGGTCCAATGACTGCCAATGTGGGTAGCCTTTTCCCATAAAATTCCATCTGTCAAGGTTACCTAAGTCACTGAACAAAGTCCCGCTGTTCAAGGCATCTTGATGGGCCATCCCTTGGGTAAAATCCATTTGGTTCATCATAATTGCTTCACCTTGCAAGCCCCAATCATCCGTGCCCAAGAAATTCCCACCATAGTCATAAATTGGGTTTGCCCAAGCCCCGTCCGGATCAACATTTAGAACTGGGTTGTTCCACATGGCGTTGTATTGAGACCAGGCTGGGGCTTGGTCGGCCAAAGGGTCGATCACGCCCCATCTACCTATGTCAGACATGTACATCCTTGCCCCAAAATCATCCCAATTAAGGTCAAGGTCTGTAATTCTTTCTTTGCTGTTAAACAGGTATTTGTTGGGTACAGCAGTCACCCTCTGCCAGGAGTTAAAGGCCAGACCGAACGGGAAATAAGAATCTGCCTGGAGATTGCCACTTAACATACTATTCCAATTTCGATCAACAATTTCTTCCCGTCCTTCCATTTGACCCATCCCGTCAGATCCCCTTTGTCACAAAGTTTGCAATCGCTGCATTTTACTTTAATCCAATCTCCTTTAACTTCAATAGCTTTGAAAAAATAATCGTTGTATTTATACACAACTATACTTTGCTCACTCGGAGATTCTTTCAGTGGATTAGTCCGGGAGTCAAAACTCAGGTAAATTGTTTTCAAATATTCTTCCCAAGAATAGTAGGTAAAGCCTGAAAGGTTCATTTTGACTCGTTTGGTTAGTCCATTTTTTGGATCAATAAGAACCTCGTAATAATCACTTCCTTTTCTCAATACTTCCAAATGAATAGTATGGTATTCTGGATAGAAGGAACGAGGTTTAAATACATGTTCGGTTTTCTTTTCCAAAACATCATTATCCACATAATACAGATCATAGATACTGTCTTCTATAGAAAAATACTTGTTTGTGTAATTGAAGCTCACATAAATACTATTATCTACATTGTGAATTTTGACAGTGTCATCTTCTGAAAATCCTTCATAAACCCGATTCATGATTAATATCCCAATGCCATAAACCCAATCGTTTAAATCAATTGGATAAAATTCTCCCTTCTCTAAATCAATAACTTTTTCTTGAGAGGTTTCCCCAATCTTGTTTGGTGATGTTAAACCTGAAGAAACTTCACTGTCTTTTTCAATTTGACTTTTCTCTTTCCTTTTTTCATCAGGACTACTGCATGAAACGAATATCAATAACAGGATGTACCGTATCTTCCTCATCTTTTAAAATTAATGCCTGGAAATTGTTGTTTCATTGGCCCAGATAAAACACTTGGATAACCTACTGTTTGTATATCTGGCCTAAACCCTTGCAAATGCTAGTGATCATCATGACCAGCATAATGCC
>CBDVAV010000355.1:0-5565 GCA_965372055.1 uncultured bacterium
TTTTGTCTTTATCAAGTCCTCCTGAAAACTTTCTAAATAACACTCCGGTCTCACCAGGTTGAATGGTTAGAAAGATACTATTTGAGAGTGCTATTATGACAATTAATCCGATACCTCCAATTAAAATAAAGGGTAAATATTTTTTATAATCCATGTTTATAAATCTTTAGGTTTTGACAATTAATTAGAAAGTTTTCTACTATTTTGTTACCTTAATTATAACCGACCCGAGCCATTAAACAAGGACATAAAATAAATCAAAACCTTAACCCAGGTAGGGCTTTAATGCTTTACTTTTGGATGTCTGTCGAAGTCTTATTATTGCTTTACCTTTTATTTGCCTAATTCGTTCCCTAGTCAGGTTGAACTTTTCGCCTAATTCCTCAAGCGTGTTAGAATGCTCACCATTTAATCCAAAATACAGGCTAATAACCTCTGCTTCTCTTTGAGTTAAAGTCGAAAGTGCTCTTTGAACTTCACTTCGCAGGGAATCATTCATTAAGCTGGAATCAGGTGTTTCTCCATTTTCGTTTTTCAGTACATCCAATAGACTGATTTCTTCACCTTGTATAAATGGGGCATCTATAGATACATGCCGTCCTGAAATCTTCATATTGCCAACTACTTCAGGTGTAGAAACATTCAAGACTTCTGCCATTTCATCAGGTGACGGCTCCCTTTCATACTTCTGCTCCAACTCGGAAAATGTTTTGGATATTTTGTTTAATGATCCCACTCTGTTCAAAGGCAATCTTACAATCCTGGATTGCTCAGCTAATGCCTGTAGGATTGCTTGTCTTATCCACCAAACGGCATAGGATATAAATTTAAATCCCCTGGTTTCATCAAATCTCTGGCCAGCTTTAATCAATCCAAGATTTCCTTCATTGATTAAATCACCCAAAGAAAGTCCTTGATTTTGATATTGTTTTGCTACTGAAACAACAAATCTTAGGTTAGCTTTGGTTAGTTTCTCAAGTGCCAGATGATCACCTCCTCTTATTCTTTTGGCTAAATCTACTTCTTCGTCAGGGGTTATAAGATCAACCTTACCTATTTCTTGCAGATACTTGTCTAAGGATTGGCTTTCACGGTTGGTGATCTGCTTGATGATCTTGAGTTGTCTCATTAATCCTTAATTGTTTGATAAAAGTAAATCAAAAACCTGAGATCTCAGCCAACTAAACAGCAAAGGTTTATACGATTGGAGATCACCACTATAGATGATGTTAATCATCTTATTAGTGTTTTTAAATTCAATAATTTTATAGAGGCAATTGCTTTTACAAATAAAATTGGAGGTTTGGCAGAATCTGAGGGCCACCATCCAGCTATCCTTACAGAATGGGGCAGTGTAAAAGTTTCCTTGTGGACTCATAAAATTAATAGATTACATGTGAATGATTTTATCATGGCCGCCAAGACCGATAACTTATTAAAGTAAAATAACAAGAATGTTGCAGTTATTCTTCCCTGCACATTAAAAGGTGTCCAAATCGGTTCCCTCTAAGTTTTACTATTTATATCTGCTTAACTATCAGTGTTATATAAAATAGGTTCGAATCCCTCCGGCTCCACGCTGTTCTTCAAAAATCGTCCAAATTGACAAGTTTAGGGCGATTTTTATTTTTGTGCATACAGATTTACATACAGATGTTTGATTGTGAATTAATTGCCAGAAAATTGTTCCAGAATAAATTTTTTATTCATTCCGCAGACATTTACTTGGATTCACATTGGCTGCTTTTAATGCCTGAAATCCTACTGTGATCAATGCAATAATTAAGGCAATCATACCAGACCCAATAAAAAACCATGCATCAAGATCGATTTTGTAAGCAAACCTTTGCAACCAATTGTGTACTAAATAATAACTTATTGGAACCGCAATTAGAATCGATAACAGCACTAGCTTCGTAAATTCACCGGATAAGAGAATTACGATCCTGGCAGAACTTGATCCCAAAACTTTTCGAATTCCTATTTCTTTTAGTCTTCTTTCTGCAGTAAATGCGGCTAATCCAAAAAGGCCTAAACATGAAATCAGTATCCCTATTCCCGCAAAATACTTCGATAGTGTCGAAACCCTCTGTTCAGTCGCATAATTCTCTTGAAATTTCTCATCTAGAAAATAATAATCAAATACAAATCCAGGATTGAAGGAGGTATAAAAACTACTCAATTTTTGCAATGTTTCTTTTTCTCTGCCGGCTAAAATCCGCACCATGATATTCCAGGTGTACCTTGGATCAAGTCTCATAAACAAAGGATTTACCTGGTTGTGCAATGACTGAAAGTTGAAATTTTTAGCTACTCCAATAATTTCCAAATCATACTGGTCCCACAACCTGATAACCTGTCCAATAGGTTCATCTTGAAATCCCATTACTTCAATTCCAGCTTCATTAAAGATGATCTTGGTAGTATCTGCACTAAAATCTCGGGAGTATGACCTTCCTTTCAAAATTTCAATATCCAGCATTTCAATTAAATCGTAATCAACCCTTACATTCTCAAAAAGTATTTCTTCCTCTCGATTTTTACCTTCCCAATCAAGACCAGTAGTATTATTTTGACTGCTTACCAAGTTATGGCCAATGGTTGATGCACTTACTATTCCCGGCATCTTTCTAATTTCATTGAGGAATATCTCAGGCTTCTCTATGGTGGTTCCTTCTTTACTAAAGTATATTACATTATCATTATCGTAACCTAGGTTCCTGTTTTGTACATATTGAATTTGCTTGAATATCACCAAGACAGCCACAATTAAGATCACCGACAGAGTAAATTGAAAAATTACCAATCCCCTGCGGGCCCAAAGTTCTCCCAGAGAGCCTATGACCTCACCCTTTAACACACTTACAGGTCTGAATCCAGATAGATATAGTGCAGGGTAACTCCCCGAAAAGAGACCAGTGAATATGACAATCCCCAGATACCAAAAGATTATTCCCGTCTCAAATTCCAGCATAATTTGCTTACCGGTAATTTCATTGAATTGGGGCAAAAAGAGCCATATTATTATAATTGCCATAAAGAAAGATCCAAAAGTCATTACAATCGACTCGGCAAGGTGTTGAACTATCAGGGATTCTTTGCTTGCACCAAGTGCTTTCTTAATGCCAACCTCAAGCGTTCTTCTTGATGCTCTTGCAGTTGAAAGGTTCATAAAATTAATGCAAGCAATAATCAGAATAAATATGGCTATCGCGGAAAATAATTGGACGTACTCAATTCTCCCACCTGATTGCACTCCGTTTTCATATCTTCCATAAAGATATAAATCAGAATATGGTCTTAGAAATAGAGTAATGTTGGTTTGCTGTTCCTTTTTAGTAACAAAATCAAATATTTTATCATTCACAGCTTCGATATTGCTGCCTTCCCTAAACAAAATAAAAGTTTTGGGTCCATTACTACCCCAACTTGTCACCCAGGCATTATCATCTTTATATCTCTCAAACGATAAAACAAAGTCAAATTGGTAAGAGGAATGACGTGGAGTTCCTTTAAATACCCCGGAAATCAGGAAGGTTTCCTCATGCATATATTCCACTTCATTTCCAATCACATCTTCTTTAGTTTTAAATAATCTGATTGCTAACTCTTCAGAGATAACTATGGAATTTTTATCTGTCAAAACTTGGTTTGGATCACCTTGAACTAAGCCATAAGAGAAAACTTTAAAAAAATCCTGGCCAACGTACCAACCATCAGCTTTAATATTGTTATTATTCACCGATAGTGTATTAGTATTTACCCAAGTTGCAGTAGTTGCATATTCTACTTCTGGAATCTCTTCCGCTAGGCTTTCGGCTAAAATACCCGGAGTGGTGGCTTTGGTAATGATTTCTTCAGCATATTTTTGATGTTCCATGACTTGGTACAAGCGATGGTTGTTATCATGGAATTTGTTCATACTCAACTCATCATTGACCCAAAGGTAGATGAGCATAGTACAAGCTAGGCCGGCAGAAAGTCCGATGAGGTTAATTAAAAATGAACTTTTGAACTTTTTGAAATTTCTAAATGCAAGAAGTAAGTTGTGTCGTAGCATCTTTCAGGCTTTTTATTAATTAAATGAATGTAAGATTTATAATTGGGGGGTAGAATAAGTATGTATTGAGGCGAGGAAATAATGCACTGAATTGTATAATTATTGTACCGAATTCAGAGTTGATTTGTATAGATAAAACGATTTAACTTCGAGTTTCCTCAGATGGTATTGGGAGTATAATTGATCAAATATGTACCTGGAATACTGAACCAAAGAATGCAAGTAATAGAAAATCATCAACTTCAATCAAACATTTATTTGAAGGTAACCGAATAGGTCACCCAAATATCTTCTGCATCGCATCATACTTCTGACTGTCCTCTATCTTCATATACCTTTTTAAAGTATCATGCTTTTTGTGGTTGGTGATCTTCATGATTGTTTCTGCTGGGATATTTTTTTGAAATGCCAATGTGACAAATGTCTTTCTTGCTACATGAGTAGTTAACAGTTCATATTTGGGCATTATCTTCTCTATTCTTTTTGCCCCCTGGAACCTTACTATATTAATCTGTGTATCCAACCCAGCCAGTTTCCCTATCTCCTTCAAATACTCATTCATTCTTTGATTTGACAATACTGGTAAGCAATACTGTTCATCATATCCTCGATATTTTTCAAGTATTGCTGTAGAGTAAGGATTAAGGGGTATAGATAATTGATCCCTTGTTTTAATAGAATATGATCTGATATATCCATCCCTAACATCTTGCTTTTTCAAATTTTTTACATCTGAAAACCTTAATCCAGTAAAACATCCAAAGCAGAAAGCATCCCTCACTCTTTCTAACCTTTTATTTATGAATACCATATTGTACAGATCAATAAGCTCATCATAGGTTAGATAAATAATCTCCCCATCATACCCCCTAAAATGAAAGTTCTTATAAAATGATAATAAGTTGTACCCTTTTTGGGAAGCCCAATTGAGAAATGTTTTCAATACTTTGAGGTTCCTGTTTATAGTGTTGTTTGTATGTCCCAAATCATTGAGCATGTACCCCAGGTACTTTTTAAAGAAATCATCATTGATACTGCTAAACTCAAGGGTATAGTTTCTGACCCTTTGGAAGTTTTTCAAATGGTTATAGATGGTATTGTATTTTTTTAAAGATGACTCTGTCAGCCTCATTGCTTTATCTTCCAAGAACTCTTTATAGAAACCAAAGAATGTCTTTTTATTTTGGGCTGTTTCTAATGAGAATTGGGTTTTGAAGTATTGGATACTTGGGATGAACCCTTGCAGTCTTGCCGCTCTATATGTCCGGTAAGCTTTTTCAGACATCATTTCCAGCATCATGTTTATTTCAAATGCCCCTATAGCTGATCCTTTTACTTTCTGTCTTTTTTTATCCCAAAGGTTGACATCTGTTTTCAAACCAGTATTGTATTGGAAGCGCTTTTTATCAAAGGTGAAGTATAGGTATATAGGTAGGTTCATTTCAGGTGATTTCTCCCTTGATTTCCTTATTTCCAAATAGAATTTAACGCTTCCCATTGCAATT
>CBDVAV010000356.1:0-5558 GCA_965372055.1 uncultured bacterium
CCGCTGTTGATTGATTGATGGCCAATTGAATGACTTCCTTCAAGGTTAACCTGGTAGCAGTACTCCCTTGAGCAAATAAGTTTATGGAAAATAATAATACGGATATTGAGGATAATACATACTTTTTATTCATGTCTTAATGAAGTTATTGGATCTTGCATGGCTGCCCTACGGGCAGGGGTTATACCGAAAATAAGTCCTACTGTTGCTGCAACGCCAAATGACAATACAATTGAAGAGAAGGTGATTATGGTTGGAATCTCTGCCATGTTGGAAACTACCGAGGCCATGGAAACACCTAATATAATACCGATCAACCCACCTGATATACTAATCATTACCGCTTCGAAAAGGAATTGCAATACAATATCATTCTTTTGAGCCCCGATAGACAAACGCAATCCAATTTCTTTTATTCTTTCCATTACAGATGCCAACATAATATTCATAATCCCAATACCGCCCACAAGTAATGAAATGCCAGCAATAGCTCCCAGAACAAAATTGAAAATATTTTTTGTTCTCTGCTGTTGTTTGAGTAATAATTCCGGAATGGTGATTTCAAAATCCACTACATTGTAGTGCCTTCTTTTAAGCGACCTGGAAATTATTTCTGCCACCGGATTAAGCATCTCAGTTTCTTCAACTTGTATTACCAGCCTATCGAGTTGATGGTAATTTTCCGGTGGGCCATCATCCTCATTATCAGTGCTTGCAGCAGCACCTCCAAAAAACCTGAACCTGCCAGTGCTTGCTCTGGCCCCTCCACGTAGCAGCATAGACTGTGTCACTAAATCACGATTTTCGTATCTGATCAGAACAGTTTTTATTGGTGTGTATACGTCCATATTATAGTTGCGGATGCCGAGATTTGCTATACTGCTTTCAGAAATCAACCTTTCTTCTAAAATACCAATTATCTTGAGCCAATGCTGCCCGCATTTTATAGACTGCCCAATAGGATTTCTCGTTGGGAAAAACCTACTTTGAATAGATTTGCCAATTATACAAACAGGCTCCCCTTTCTTCAGTTGTTCCGGATTGAACATTCTCCCTTCCCTCAATTCGAAATTAGCAAGTTCAAAATAAGCAGGCTCAACACCTACCAGTTTTGCCGAACGTCTGATCCCATTTTTGATAATATATGTTTCAAGCAAAATTTCAGGGCTCATTTTAGCAATGGAGGGTATAATTTTTCTTATACCTTCCACATCCCTAAGGGTTAATCCGGGAGAGAATTTTTTTGCTTCCTGAACCCCAAGCTCGTCTCCTAATTCTTCTTCAGTCTGTTCAACAATGGGATTTATTACAATATTGTTAACGCCTACCAGCTTTATCTGTTCCATGATCTCTTGTTGAGCTCCATTGCCAATAGCTAACATGGCGATTACCGCGGCCACTCCAAATATTATCCCCAGGGCAGTAAGCAAGGATCTTAATTTATTGGCAATAACTGCTTCTAACGCGATAGCGAAGTTGGCGAAAAATCTTTCTGAAAACACTTTTGTTATTTTCTTTTAATTTTGACTTTCTGTGGATTCCCTACTTTGGCGTGATTTTTCCAGGCTATCAATTTTGGGTTGTTCTTGTTTTCTCTGCCCTCCCCGCTGACCTTGCCCATTTGATCTTCGCTGAAAATTCTGTCTGCCTCCAGGACTTTGACCTCCCTGATTGTTACGGCCTTGCCTGAACTGCTCCATTCTACTGACTGGCACTTGCATCCCGTTGGGCAAAGTTATCATTCTTTCTTCAATATTTATCTCTTGCTCTTCAGGTTCAGGATGGAACCGTTTTCCATCCATTTCAGGTATTAATGCTACAGGGCTATCTTCAAAACCAATTGGAAATGATAAATAAAGCCGATCTGATTGCTTTAGTCCTGCCATTATCACTGCCTCATCGCTATTGGTTACCCCAACCATTACTTCCTGTTTGGTAATTTTAAGGCCTGTTTTCTTAAAAACATAGGTAATTGAATCATCCTGGTTATGCAAACATTCCAGGGAGATGAACATCACGCTGTCCATTTCGTTTGCTAAGATAGAGTTACTGGTGGTCATTGCAGGCCTGATGGTGTCATCGGTCCCAAAAACCTGAACATTGACCTGGAATACTTTAGCATCAGAGTTGGGCCTTTGTTCACCTACGTTGGCAACATTGATAATCCTGCCGGTAAGCCTCTTTTCAGGAAATGCATCCAATCCAATTTCAACAAACTGTCCGATCTTCACTTTCCTTATATCTACTTCATTAATATATGTTTTGGAAATCATGATGCTTAAATCCGGCAATGTTGCTACTACTGGGTCAAAAGCACTTATTTGTGAACCCTCCTTTATTGGTTTTCCATCGTAACCTTTACGGTAGATCAACATACCGTCTTCAGGAGCGATTATGGTGAAAGATTGCTGTAGGTTGAGCATCTCATTATACTCTCTCCGAACTTTACTGAGAGCAGAAGCCACTTCCTGCATTTTAGCCACGTTCTGAGCTACCTTAATTTTGTAATTCTCCTTTGCCTGGACCAGGGCCCTTTTAGCTTTACCAACATTAATTTCTGCTTGTTTAATTGTTGCCGGAGGCTCAAACTGGGATTGCTCCAAGGTTATTTCAGCTTCCTCGATAGCATAATCCAAATTGATTAATTCATCTCGGGCCTGCCGCATTTGCAGGGTAGTGTCCAGCTGGGTTTGAATGTATTGGGACTCTTTTTGTTCCAAATCTGATTGTGCATCCTTGAGCTTATTGTTTAATTCGGATTGATCAAGGTTTGCGATCCAGTCCCCTTTTCTAACTACAGTGCCTTCATCAATAATATCCTGGATGCTGACACTGTAAATTCTATAATTCCTTAATCCAGAAGGACCTAATATTTTGGTTGAATTCTTAGCTTCCAGTTCACCAGTGGTTTCGATTTCTACTTTAAACTTGCCAAAATTTACAGATATCAGTATTTCTGACGATTCAGTGCCTTTGTTTCCCTTTACAACAAAAAATATTATCAGAAGACCTCCAAGAACACCACCGGTAATTAATAGTTTCCTTTTCATAGCTTGTAGGTTTAATTTATTATTGGGAATATTATGCAATTTAACTGCAATCCCTTCCAAATCTTGTCCTCGAATGTAATCTTATTGCCTTCCATCACAAATTTAGGCATAATGAGGACTTGATATAGTTATCTATATGTTAATATAGACTACAAAAGTGCGATAAGGTTTAATCTAGAAACTGAATTATAATCCAATTTTATTTTATTCATTATGCTCTTTAACTGTAATTTGATCCATTGCATTGACGAGGTCAATCTTTCCCTTATCAAAATCTGACAAAATATTGCCTTTTACGGTGATATCGATGTTATTTGGTATGTTGCATTTTCTGCAATCTCCAATGGTAACTTTCACCATCAGAATTTCATCATTACTAAAATTTCTCAGGGTCCTACCGTATTCAATTAAATTTCTTTTTAACTCTTTTATGAATTCGGGATACATATCCTTAGCCAAATTTCCACTTTTTTCTGTGGATTGTTTTTTATCATCTGAATCAAAATAACCATCTGGTCCAAAATATAGATCGCGACCGCCAGTGGTATAAACCTTCATTTTGAAAATTACACCGAAGTTGCTCAATCTCTCATAACTTGGTGTAGATGGTGAATAATATGTTTTTGATAGATCACTTTTATAAAGACGGCCCAATATACTGGCAAACAATTCCAACTCGGGTTCTTTCTCACGGCTAGGGATTTCTTTTTTTACCTCTACCTTGCCCATCATCAGATCCCTGGTCATATTTCCTTTCCTGTATTCAGAGAGGTCGGCTTTTAATACTTCAGCCGAAATTTTTCGTTCTTCCGTTTTCGGGAAATTAATATAAGATCCTGCTGTTGGTGCCAATACACCTCTAGTAGTGGATCTTGGGACCCTGGTCGAAATCCTTGAGCCTACGTATGCATACCCCAGTTTCTCACCTTTTTCAGTTACCATGATGTGATCGGAAGGTGCTAACTGGCCAATAAGATCTCCATAATCCACTAGAAACGTTTTCATTAGATCTACCAATTGTTCAATTCTGGCTTCCCTGAGGCTATCAAAGATATACTCTTTTATTTCTCCCTCATTGTCTTTTCTAACATTATCAAAATATATGGTGCTCGCGGAAATCTTAAGGTAATTATCACCTATAATAAAATTCTGCGGTAGGGTAAAGATCACACCATATCCTTTCACGTAAGTCCCGCTAACAGACCTTCCCCAATATCCTAACCTCGAACTTTTTGAAGATAAAGTTGCCAAAATATTTTCAGCAACCTCAAGGTCCCTGTCCATCCTGGTTTCATCAAATTCCTGTGAGTAAAGGCTAAAATTTATAGTTAGTAGGATAATCGTTGCGTTTAATGTCTTTCTCATAATTTTCATATTTATTGTCCTTAATTATCTTGAGTATTCACTTTATTGATAATACTGGCTAGAATCTGCCCGGTTTCCTGGAATTGCAAATCGGAATTATCCTTTAGAACCCTGAGGTTAGCCTCAATCAAATGAAGGTCTTCATCCCTTTGATTTTCAATATAAAGCGTAAAATCTGATAAAATCCCTTGCATGTATAATTCTTGTTGCTTCCCAGTCTGTTCCAGGTATTCCGCTAACATTTTTAAGTTTTCATTTTGCAAATCCCTGACCAATTCCTGTATCCTTTCTTCCTTAATACCATACTGATTATCAATGGCATTCTTAATGCTGTTTAACTGCTTGTCTCCATTTGATACAAACTTAGTATCAATATTGTTTTCAACTTTTTGCAATTCCACAAAAAATGTTTCCTTCGACTTTGTCACTTGTTTATGTACCTCACTTTTAACCAGGTTTTGAACTTCTGATTGACTTATGAGGGCAGGTTGGGTAAGTTGATCCCCAAAGGATACTACAATTCCCTGATTTTGGAAATTGATCCGGGTATTGGTAACAAATCCGACCACCATGATCAATATTATGGAGGCTGCAATCCCAATCATGGGCTTAAGGAAACGCCAACCGCTATCCTTGTT
This sequence comes from uncultured bacterium, assembly GCA_965372055.1. Lineage (GTDB taxonomy): Bacteria > Bacteroidota > Bacteroidia > Cytophagales > Cyclobacteriaceae > CBDVAV01. The sequence goes on from CBDVAV010000356.1 coordinate 5,054, forward strand.
GAATCTTTTATCTATTAATGTATCGGCGTCCCTCCACGCATAGAAGGGATTAATAACTTCTTTGTCGGGCAACTTTCCCAACAAATCCCTCACATCTTTTAATCCTTCAAGCTCTTTGGCAGCTTCTGGAGAAGAATTAATATATCCTTCTACCTTTTCATGCTCTTCTTTGTCCAATTCCCCATATAAATAGGCAATCAGAATGCTTTCGTCTGGTTTATAGCTCATAATACACTGTGCTTTTATTGATATTCTTTTTATCTAGATTTTTCTTTAATGCTCCCAGGCCATAATACATCCTGGATTTAGCCGTGTTTTCTGATATTTCCAATATTTCTGCTATTTCGTGAAATTTTAAACCTTCATATTCTTTCATGATTACCACGGCTCTTTGTTCCTGGTTTATTTCATTTAATGCAGTTAACAGGATCTCCGATAACTCGGCCTGTTGTAATTTCTTATCCGGGTTAAACTCGGATTCAATTCGTTGATTGTCCGATTCTTG
>CBDVAV010000357.1:0-5553 GCA_965372055.1 uncultured bacterium
AATGATAGCAGCTGAAAATTCAACTTCATTACTTGTAAAAAATAGTGAAAAAGCTTCGAATCTGGCTGCATCTGGGGTATTCTTTACAAACCCAAAACCTCAACCCTCTGGAGAGGACATGTCAGCTTCTCTTAAAGTTGATGAGCAGGAAGAAGATTCAGACGAACTGTTGCTGCAAAAAACTGAAAGCACTACCATAGCCAACCAGTTTTTGACCAATGTTGCTGGCCAAGTGAGTGATATAGTGATGATTGGTTTGGGTATACGTCCACGTATGACCGCTTCTGCGGATAGTGCAAAAAGTATGATTCGGGCTACTGTGAGTAGTCAAAAAGGCATGGTTCTTGAAAAATCTGAGTCTTTCAAATCCAGTGCACAAAGCAAATCCAAGACTACATTGGCTAATATTAAAAAGCTATACACAGGTGCGACGAATGTTATTAAAAGTTCAACACTGACCAATAAAGCTAAGATCAAGACGGAATATGACAAAGTGTTGGCGCAGGTGGCCAAAGATGAATCATTACAACTTGCAGAGGTAGATGATATCTACATAAAAGGTGCTGATAAATTTCAAAAAGCAGGGAAAACGGTCGGTGATGAAGCGAAAAAATCCCAGTATAAGCGGGCCTGGAGTGAATTCACTTCAAAACTTAAACACGAAAGTGATGGCATTCTTGATGGGCCATATACCGATGATATGAAAAAGGCCAGGGCTAAAGCGGCTAAGGCAGTGGGTGATGGGTATAGAGGTGGAATGATCAAAGAAGGAGAAAAACAGGCTGAAAAACTCAAGGGCGGGAAATCAAAAGATGTGACATCTGTAAGAAGTACAGCCCAAAAAGTAAGGATTGAACTTAAAAAGCAATTTGAGGCCGCCATGGTTAGCCTTGATGCAGGAGAGAAAAGGGCAATTGGAGTAGCTGATAAAGCAAAGAAGAGTTTCATAAAGTCAGTCAATAAGTCACTGAAAGGAACTTTGAGCGTTTTGGATAAACAGGAAAAAGCGCTTTTGCTAATGTTGGAAAAATTCGGTGAACGTCAAGAGCTAGCAATCAACAGGGATATGAACAAAGCCATTGCTGCTCTGGAAAGTGGAGTTAATGATGCCGCTAATCAGTTTGTTCAGGTAATGGATTCATTTAAGTCGGAGGCATATGGAATAGAGGTCCCCGACTCAATACTTCTTCAGGAAATGGTGGATGATGCAACAATGCAATTGTATTCTTCCGCTTCCAATGTAATGACTACTACCGAAATTGGTATTGCATCTTCTGAGAAGGGAATTCTTGCGGCTGGTGAAACCGTTGTAGAGGGATTGGTGGAAATGGCGAAGCAGGGCATTGTTGAGTCGAAGGAATTACATGATGGACTTATTCCCCTATTTGGCAATTTGGTAAAAGGAGCCAGGAGTGGATTTGCCAAAGTAGGTGGCACTTACAAAAAATCAACTGAGGCAAATGCAAAGATTGCTATTGATGGCATTGTGGCCGTAGGTAAGGGACTTGAAACGACATATGAAGCGATGAGTACCAATTTGACTCAAGGGCTGAAGAACAGTGCCGAAGAGATAAAAAAAGGACTCCAGGCTGCAGTGGATAAGGATATGCTCGCTAAGTCGAGAGAAGAAGAAGACAAGTCAGCAGGTGAGGTTTCGCCACGATGGAAGAAAGTACTTAAAGTGCTTTTGGTGATCTTAGTGATAGTCGTCGTTGCATTGGTTCTAGGGCCGGCAGTGATTGGCTTTGTTGGTGCAGCAGCAGGTGCTTTGGGAGCATCTGCAGGGGCGGCAGCAGCTATCGGTGCAATAGTTGGAGGTGCAATAGTCGGTGCTGCGGCAGGGGCTGTTATACAAATGGGCAACAATGTTATTGATGGTAAGAATTTGATGGAAGGGGTGGGCAAAGCCATAATAGTAGGTGCCATTGGCGGTGCATTAGGAGGAGCAGGAGGAGCATTGGGTCAGGTATTGACTAAAGGAGCCGCAGGTGCTATAGCACCAGTACTTCAGCGTTTTGGCATTGACCTTGCATTTGATGTCGGTGGTGGGATACTGGGGGACATAGCTGTAGGCAACCCAATAACTTTAGAGGGCATACTTGTAGGAGCAGCCATCGGGGCAGGGGTATCCATATCAATGGCCAATGTCGGGAGGTTAGGTAAGTTCGGTACAAAGGTAGAAGGCATTCAAGGTGGGTTCATGACCAAGGGTACTGATTTTGGTGTTAAGATGGGGACTAAAGTCAAGGCAGGGGCAGCTAAAATAAAACCACCTAAAGTAAAGGTCGAACCCACTACTACTAAAGTGGCTGAACCGACAACTCCTAAGGTTAAAGAGCCTAAATCTACGAAAGTTGAAGAACCGACTGCTACTAAGTCAAAAACAGAAACTCCTGCTAAATCCAAAAGTACTAAACATCAAGATGCACCCGAAATCGAACCCGGAACGGGTATTGTAGGTAAATCGAAAATCGATGGCCCGGGGGATCATAAAATTTCTGTAACCAAAGATGGCAAAATTATTCGCTGCTCTACATGTGCGGAACTGGAGTTAAAATATGAAACTGAACTGAAACAACCTAAAAATGCGGATTTAAAACAAGAACTTGAAACAATCAAGCTCGAAAGTGACCCTGAAATCAAGGCGAAAAGGGCTGCCGAGCTTGACCAGAAACTTCAGAAAGCACAGTACGAGAATCTTTCAGTAGGAGGTAAATTAGCCAGAGATTCAGGACTACCTGAAGCAGAGTCCGGCTATCACTGGGCTGAAGTTAATGGTAAACCCGTATATAAGAAAAATCCTGATGCCACTGGGATTAAACGTTTCTATAATAAAAACAAAAAGCCACCTGGTTTTGATGATGTTCCTACAGGTGGCGGTAAGGATTGGCAAGCGCATGAAACAAGAGTTGTTCAAGAACTAAGACAAGATCCAAAATATGGTCCTGTAGGTGATCAGGTACAACTAAAAGTAACCTTAAGTGATGGATCATTTGTAATTATTAAACCAGATGCGCTTGTGTCTCTTGGGAATAAAAAATTCCAAATTGTGGATGCTAAACATCATATGGATGCTAAAATAGCCCTAGGGCTTAAAAAACCAGGTCCATACACAGACAACCAAAGCAAAGCATATCCTGAAATTTCTAAAGGTACTGTAAAATCTGTAGAAGTATTAAAAACTCCTAAAGCAGGTAAAATGGGTCTTAAGGCAGGATTAATAGACGTAATTCCAGACATAAGAATCCACACTAACAATCCTGACGGATCTATTTTGAATATTAAGTATGACTAAAACTCTATTTTTAATGTAAATTAAGTTTTCATTGATTAACCGTGAATTCGAATGAAATACAAGATTGTAAAGAATATTATTTTTAACGAATTAGAAACCTTCCTAAAAGGGCATGGATTTTTAGCAAAGAAAGCTGAAGAATTATTTAGAAAAAGTACAAACGACGGATTTCAAGAGATTGCCATAGCTATTTCAAACTATGACCCAATTTTTCAGATTGATTACATTTTTGGCATTAGGGTAGATGAGGTAGAGGAAATAATTAACACTTATGAAAACACACCTGATGAGTATAAGGATCTAAGTTTAACTTCAATGGTCTCCATGGCTCGGCTTAAAGGAAAAGGCAGTATGCCCATGTATGAAATTTCCGATGAAAAAGAACTTTATTCATCACTTGCCGATTTCATAACTTTCCTCAAAACTGATGGACTTTTACATTTTACCAATTTCAATAGCATCCAATCACTCGATGGTGTAATTAGTGGAAATCTTGAGAAGACAAGCCTTCATATGATAGATATCTCTAATAGAATCAGTCATGGACTAGTTTTAGCCAAACTAAACCAAAATCCAAATTTTGAATCGTTTGTTGCAAAGTATAGACAATTCCATGTGGAAAATGAATTTAATGACGATTTAGAAGTTTTTGATAATCTAACTAATTATCTAAGAGAAATCTAGGTAAAGCTATAAGATACATGCGCAAAAGAGAAGCTTTTAAAGAACAGACTTACTTTGATCATCGTATTTGGTTCTACCAAAGAGATATTGATGAATTGAATGCTACTTTGGGAATCGTAGATATCGGTGAGCCACAAAAGAACCAACTGAATTCAAATCTTTTTAAAAAAACATTGGAGCTGATAATTCTTCGCTATTCTCAAGGTGAAAATATAAAAATCCTCAAAGAGGATTTTTCTGAGATAATCGAATTTCTTTCCAATTACTATTTGGAAGCCGGCAAACTATTGGATTTCAAAATACTTGAAGAATATGAAATGGCTCTTTGGATGGTGTCACTGGCTTTGTTGTTTAAAATACCAGATGATGATTTTAAGAGACTTGTAAAAGTACTTGGAAACGAAAATAAAGACTTTTTATATGAATATATCGTTGGTCAAAGGATTATCAATAGGGAACTTCCCGATAACATTTTGTATCCTCTTCCTTATCATGATTTGGTTGAATCGGTAAAACATAAACCCATTGATAGGTCAGTGAAAGTATATGAATTTCTCAAAAATTACTATTACAGTATGGAAGATACTTATTGGTTCAATTCGCACCTGAAGGATGAAGGATTTTTTGGATACTGGTGTTTTGCTCTCGCAGCTATAGTTAAAATTAATGATATGGATGATATTTTATTTGCTGACCATATGTTTTATCCACGCGACTTATTAGGAAAGAAATTATTTAGAACTTGGGAAGATTCTACAGTAGGTGAATCGGACAGAAAAGAATACGAGACAATTAGCTCAAAATAACATTTTGATATGAATAAGAAAATAAAATTAATTGTATGGTCCAATTCCGAACAAACCAAGTATTTCCTTATTCCAAAGGATTTCGAATTTAGTAAAGGGAACTTCTGCATTTGCACTTTCTCCGGTGAAGAAATGAAAGTTAAAGAAACAGTATTAAGCTCTTATCTTATTAACGAAGAAAAGGCAAAAAAATTCCTCAAAGAGCAGTTGGATTATTACATAGAGCAAACAAAGATTGCTTTCAAAAACCTTCACGCCTTCTCTTCAAAGAGTTTTTGGGATGGAGATGAAGGACCGGGCCCAGTGAATGAAGAAGACAAAACAACCAATAACCTTGTCAACATGCTTATGGATATTGATTCAGATAGCACTCAGGGAAAATTTGAAGCTATTGACCGGAAAGAATTAGAAAAAAAAGTAAAACAATATCTCGAATCAGATGAAGCCGGGGAATCCTTCAAAAATATTGCCGGGAAATTAAGAGATCTCGCGGTACAATTAGATAAGTCAAAAGGATCTGTAAATATTGAAGAATTGATCAAAAGTCTGGGCAAGGACTTATTTGAAGACGAAAATACATCTGTGAAAGATAAAAAAAGAAAAGATGATATAGCTGTTTCGGTTAAGGATTCTATTGCAAAAGCATTTAAAGAAAGAGGGCTTGAATCTTTTTCCGGAGGAGACTTTGATTAAAAAAAATCTTCCAGCAAGGGTTTGTGGGATGGTGCGACTTGTACTTTGGATCAAAAACAGTTAAATTAGATATAT
>CBDVAV010000358.1:0-5552 GCA_965372055.1 uncultured bacterium
AAGGGAGCAAATCAGGCAGTTGGGTGGAATGAGGGGATTAATGGCTAAACCTCAGAAGAATTTGCAGGGCTCTGTAGGAGAGATTATTGAAAACCCCATACTTTCTAACTTCAAGGAGGGGTTGGATGTTATTGAGTATTTTATTTCTACCCATGGTGCCAGAAAAGGTTTGGCTGATACTGCACTTAAAACAGCTGATGCAGGTTACTTGACTCGAAGGCTGGTGGATGTTGCCCAAGATCTGGTTATAAATGAAGAAGATTGTGGCACCTTGAGAGGTTTGGTGGTCACTGCACTTAAAGATAATGAAGATGTCGTTGAACCTTTGTCAGAAAGAATACTGGGAAGGGTTTCAGTTCATGATATTTATGAACCAATCACCGATGAATTAATAGTGTCATCAGGGGAAGAAATCACCGAAGATGTCGCCAGGGCTATTGAAGAAACAAGTATTGAGGAAGTTGAGATCAGGTCATTGTTGACCTGTGAGACAAAAAAAGGGGGTTGTGCCAAATGTTATGGGCGTAACCTCGCCACAGGTAGGATGGTTGAATCAGGTGAAGCAGTTGGGGTAATAGCAGCTCAATCTATTGGGGAGCCAGGGACTCAGTTAACTTTAAGAACATTTCACGTGGGTGGTACAGCATCAAATATTGCCGTTGAAGCAACCATTCGAGCTAAATTCTCTGGAGTTATAGAATTTGAAGAGTTGAGATCGATCCCGACCAAAAATGCTGAAGGTGAAAAAGTCAATGTGGTGATGGGCCGTTCGGGTGAGATTAAAATTTTAGATAAAAAAGGTGGACGAATTCTTATGACCAATCATGTTCCTTATGGTTCATTCCTTAAAATAAAGGATGGTTTGAAAGTTAAAAAAGGAGATGAACTTTGTTATTGGGATCCATACAATGCAGTAATTATGTCAGAGTTTGATGGTAAAGTCGACTTTGAGGCCATAGAAGAAGGAATAACATATCGTGAAGAATCCGATGAACAAACCGGTCATAGGGAAAAAGTAATAATAGATACAAAGGATAAAACTAAAAACCCTGCATTAACTGTTTCAACAAAAGATAAATCCAAAAGCTATAACATACCTGTAGGGGCTCACCTTGCCGTTGAAATTGGAGACAAAATAATAGCAGGACAGGTATTGGTAAAGATTCCAAGAACAATGGGTAAATCCAGGGATATAACAGGAGGTTTACCAAGGGTTCAGGAATTATTTGAAGCCAGAAATCCTTCAAACCCAGCTGTAGTTAGCGAAATAGATGGTGTAGTCACCTATGGCGGAATAAAACGTGGTAACAGGGAGATTTATATTGAATCCAAAGATGGCGTTAAAAAGAGATATCTGGTGTCATTATCAAAGCATATACTCGTACAGGATAATGATTTTGTAAGAGCCGGCCATCCCTTATCTGATGGTGCAATTACACCCGCCGATATACTGGCAATCAAAGGCCCAACAACGGTTCAGGAATATCTCGTAAATGAAATCCAAGAAGTATATAGACTCCAGGGAGTTAAAATAAATGATAAGCACATTGAAGCTATTGTTAGTCAAATGATGCAAAAAGTTGCAATTCTGGATGCAGGCGATACGAATTTCTTGCCCGGTCAAATAGTTGACAAATTCTTATTCCGTGAAGAAAATGATACCATTCTTGATATGAATGTAATAACCGATGCTGGGGAATCTGAAAACCTTAAACCAGGTCAAATAATTTCCAGCAGATTATTGCGCGATGAAAATTCTAGCCTAAAAAGAAGAGATATGAAAATTGTGGAAATAAGAAATGCTGAACCAGCTGTTTCAAGACCCACTCTTCAAGGTATCACTCAAGCCTCATTGGGAACCGAAAGCTTTATTTCTGCCGCATCATTCCAGGAGACTACCAAAGTGTTGAGTGAAGCTTCAATCAGGGGCAAGCAAGATATTCTTAATGGACTTAAAGAAAACGTAATTGTCGGACACCTTATACCAGCGGGAACCGGACAAAAGAAGTTTCGTGATTTGATCGTGGGATCACAGGAAGAATATGATTCTTTGGTTGCTTCAAAAGAAGAATTCAATCGGGAAAAGGAAGAAATTGAAACCGAATAAACTACGGAAAAATGGCCGATGATAAAAATATCCCTAAGGGCAAACAAAATCAGATAAACATTGAATTGTCAGAAGAAATTGCTGAAGGTGTTTATGCTAACTTAGCAATGATTGCACATTCAAATAGTGAATTTGTAATTGATTTTATTAGGTTAATGCCAGGCGTACCTAAAGCAAAAGTTAAGTCAAGGGTTGTAATTACCCCCGAGCATGCCAAAAGATTATTGAGTGCACTTGATGACAATATTAAAAAATATGAGGATACATTTGGGCCAATTAAGAAAACCGATGAAGCACCTAAGTTTCCGATAAACTTTGGAGGGACAGTAGGTGAAGCCTGATATTGAATTGAAATTAGAAAGGATGGCATTCAGAACGATTGCCATCTTGTTTTGGGAATTGCTAAATATAGTCTTACATAACTATTGTAAGCTATTGTATAAACCCATACCTTTGCAAACCGAAATTTGAGCATCAACATCATGACCAAAGAAAATATAATTTAAATGCCTACTATTCAACAATTAGTAAGAAAAGGTAGAAAAAAGCTTACATCTAAGTCCAAGTCACCGGCTTTGGATTCTAGCCCTCAGAAAAGAGGGGTTTGTACAAGAGTATATACTACTACTCCAAAAAAACCTAATTCAGCTATGCGCAAAGTGGCTAGAGTGAGGTTAACAAACGGAAAAGAAGTTAATGCTTATATTCCAGGTGAAGGCCATAACTTACAAGAACATTCTATTGTACTTATAAGAGGAGGTAGGGTGAAGGATTTGCCAGGAGTAAGATATCATATTATTAGAGGGGCACTTGATACTGCTGGAGTTAGTGGCAGGCTTCAGAGAAGGTCAAAATACGGTGCAAAAAAGCCTAAAAAATAGATAAAGGTAAGATACTAATGAGGAAAGCAAAACCAAAGAAAAGATATATACTGCCAGATCCTAAATTTAAGGATACAACAGTTAGCAAATTTGTAAATTACTTGATGCAAAGCGGCAAAAAATCACTTGCATATACAATTTTCTATGATGCAATTGATATCGTGGAAAATAAGATTGGCGAGAATGGACTGGAAACCTGGAAAAAAGCATTGGGTAATGTAATGCCATCAGTGGAAGTAAAAAGTAGAAGAGTTGGTGGATCAACATTTCAAATCCCCTTGGAAGTAAGACCAGATAGGAAATTGGCACTTGGTATCAAATGGCTGATCAGATACGCCAGATTGAGAGGAGAGAAAACAATGGTTGATAGATTAGCGGGAGAAATAATTGCCTCATCAAAAGGTGAAGGAGCCGCGATAAAGAAAAAGGATGATACACATAGAATGGCTGAAGCAAATAAAGCGTTCTCACATTTTCGATTTTAATAATGGGTAAGGATTTACAGCAGTTAAGAAATATAGGCATCATGGCTCACATTGATGCGGGGAAGACTACAACTACGGAGAGAATCCTTTATTATACAGGATTGAGTCATAAAATTGGGGAAGTCCATGATGGAGCTGCAATTATGGATTGGATGGAGCAAGAACAGGAAAGGGGGATCACCATTACATCAGCAACAACTACTACCTCATGGAAATACCCCACAGAACAAGGACATACCATAGATAGTACTAAAAACTACTCAATCAATATTATTGACACTCCCGGACACGTTGACTTCACGGTTGAAGTAGAAAGGTCACTAAGAGTCCTTGATGGTGCCGTGGCCTTATTTTGTGCTGTATCGGGTGTAGAACCTCAATCTGAAACAGTATGGAGGCAAGCTGATAAGTATAAAGTCCCAAGAATCTGCTTTGTCAATAAAATGGATAGGGCAGGCGCCGATTTTTTCAATGTTGTATCAGAAATAAGGGAAAAACTTGGAGCTAACCCAATACCACTTCAAGTTCCAATTGGTGCCGAAGAAAATTTTAAGGGTGTGGTTGACCTGATAACAAACAAAGCAATTGTATGGAATGAAGATGATCTGGGGATGACTTACAAGGAAATTGAAGTCCCCGAGGATCTTAAGGAAACCGTGGACGAATGGCGTCAGAAGCTGGTGGAAAGCGTTGCTGATTATGATGACGCCTTGCTTGAAAAATTCTTTGATGACCCTGATTCAATTACTAAAGATGAAATGATGGCTGCTATTAGAAAGGCAGTAATTGATTTATCATTTTCACCGGTTTTGGCAGGATCAGCATTTAAAAACAAAGGTGTACAGGCAGTACTTGATTCTGTTTGCGCCTATTTACCTTCCCCATTGGATCTGCCACCAGTAAAAGGGATTAATCCTTATACTAATAAAGAAGAGGAAAGAAAAGCTGATATATCAGAACCATTTTCAGCACTGGCTTTTAAGATAGCAACAGATCCTTTTGTAGGGAGACTGTGTTTCTTTAGGGTCTATTCAGGAAAATTAGAAGCAGGCTCATATGTGTTAAATATGAGGACGGAAAAAAGAGAGAGAATTTCCCGTCTTATGCAAATGCATTCTAATAAACAGAACCCAATAAAAATGGTTGGCGCTGGCGATATTTGTGCAGGAGTGGGATTTAAAAACATAAAAACAGGCGATACCCTGGTAAATGAAAAGAATAAACTGGTTCTCGAATCAATTACTTTTCCCGACCCAGTAATTGGGTATGCAATAGAAGCAAAGACACAAGCTGATGTTGATAAACTTGGTATTGCGATTTCAAAACTTATAGAGGAAGACCCGACCCTTTCTGTAAATACCGATGAGGAAACAGGACAGACTGTTTTGAAAGGAATGGGAGAACTCCATCTTGAAATTATCATTGAAAGACTAAAAAGGGAATTTAATGTTGAGATTAATCAGGGTGCTCCACAAGTGGCTTATAAAGAAGCCCTAACAAAGATGATTGAACACAAGGAAGTCTACAAAAAACAAACTGGCGGAAGAGGAAAGTTTGCAGATATTGTTTTTGAAATTGGACCTAGGGAAGATGGAGAACCAGGGCTTCAGTTCGAAAATAAAATTGTGGGCGGTGTAATCCCAAAAGAGTTTATCCCTTCTGTTGAAAAAGGATTTGAACAATCTATGAACAATGGGCCTTTGGCCGGCTATCCAATTGAATCCATGTATGTGAGATTATTTCATGGATCCTTTCACGATGTTGATTCAGATTCGATATCATTTGAAATGGCCGCCAGAAGGGGATTTAAAGAAGCATCCTTAAAAGCTGGAGCTCAGCTTCTCGAACCTATTATGGCAGTCGAAGTAGTTTCCCCTAATGAATTTACAGGCCCTGTCACAGGAGACCTTAACAAAAGGAGAGGGATAATGAAGGGAATGGATACAAAAGGTGGAGCACAAGTAATTAAAGCTGATGTGCCATTGGCTCAACTATTTGGTTATGTAACTGACCTGAGAACAATTTCATCAGGTAGAGCATCAGCATCGCTTACATTCTCACATTATAGCCCGGTACCTA
>CBDVAV010000359.1:0-5551 GCA_965372055.1 uncultured bacterium
CCAGGGACGTATAAAAAATCCTTCCCTTTCCATACATTTTTTTCCAGGTTACCGGCATTACACATCCATTTATCCAGTTTGCATGTTCACCTGTAAATGTAGTGGTGGCCAATACTTTCACATTTGGGTCCACGTGCATAAAATATTGCTCGCTGTTTATTTTGAAATCCTTTAGTCCATTGGTCACCTCGTCTTCTTGATCGGTAATATTAACTTGGTAATCGATAACGCCCCCCGGATGAGCCACCCATTGCCCACCTGTCATAAATTGATATTCAGTGTTCTGGCGAAATGCATCGCACAGGCCACCGTGCCACCCTGCCATTCCGGCACCATTTTTTACAGCTTCCTCCAGCCCCTTCTCTTGTTCCCTTGATATTTTTGACATGGTATAGACTTGCAGGATTAAATCAATGTTGCCCATCAAGTCTTTATCAACATAGGGTTCCAATGAGTTGAAAACCTTAATGATTGCCCCTTGTTCCTCCATCCACGGAACCAAGAAATTAACAAACTTTTCAGGTTCGTGTCCTTTCCAGCCACCCCAAATAAATAGAACAGTCCGATCCTTTAGCGAAGGTAATGCCTGGTGACGGTTCACAATTACCTTGCTTGTTTGATCATTCTCTTGTTTTGCACCAAATGTCCTATTAGATAACATGGCTCCTGCACTCATTGCTATAGCATTGGCAACAAATTTTCGGCGATTTGTTTTTTTTGTCATTTACTAAATTATTTAGGGTTTTCTGAATAAGACGGTAATTATAAATATAAAAACGTTTATGATCTTTGACAAGATAAGTCATTGATTTCCAGGTAAAGTTCCCAAATCCCAACTCGGGCTCAAGCTGTATAAGTGTCAATTATAGATCAGTTTAAAAAACAGAGAAAACTAGCACCGTTGCCAATATTGGATGAAATGGAGAGAGTTAGTACAATTGGCACAAAGCCGATTTTCTATATTATCAAAAGTTAAATCCGAAGGATAAAGTGCAATGTTGAGATAATTATTTTTGCAGTGCTCAATCTTCAAGCCATGTAGGGTCCAACACTGGCTTGGTAACTTTTAACCGTTGGACAAGCATCATCCTTGGGCTATTTCCGCAATTCTTGGATGTGGCATGAAAAAGCCAGGGATGACCTAAAACAACATCACCGGCTTTCCCGCTGAGTTCAACTACTTTCACCAAAGTCCCATGAACATTGGACTCTGATCGCATAAACTTCTCAACGCGGTCTTCCGTTTTATCAAAACGAGATAAAGATTCAAGCCATGGATCACTTAGCATAAAAGCCTTTCGCACTTCTTTCATTTTAGTTTGATTTACCTCTTTGTTGGATTCTAAAAACCTTCGTGTTAGCTGATGGGAACCGGAAATCACCATTGTACCGCCTGCACCAGGAGCCACATCCGACAAGAAACTGAATACCAGCAGCCCGGCAATCTGGTTTATCGGTTGATCAAATTCAAAATCTGTATGCCATATGTCGGCGGGAACAGTCCAGGGCAGGTCTTTCACAGGAAAAGACAGAAGGAACTGTCCCCAATTGTCTGGTTTTCTCCAGTCGTTAGGTCCCAATATATCATCTATGGCCCCTAGTGTGATAGGGCTTCCAATGGGCTGAAACAGGGGATCGGTTTTCAAGTGTTGTAGTTTGAGGGCAATATGGGCATTCCAAGTTCCAGGATCTTTCTTTTGAAATCCGTAAAGATGCTCTAACTCTGACCATATTCTTGACTCCATTCTATTGGCCTCCTTCTTAGGGAAAGCACTGGGAATACGTACAAATCCTTCTTGGCCAAATGCCTGGAGCCTACTGGAGTTAATCATAATCAAATTTAGTCATTGACGCTTGTTGTGCACGCTTTTGAGTTGTATTGGTTTTCAAGGGAGTATCACTTTCAATAAAAAGGTTCTCTTGTTACTGAAACTCACGTTGGGGCCTGGATTTACAAACCAATAGAGCTTTTCTATTTCCCATTATTCTTTATTCTTTAAAAAAAGAATAGGATTCTTGTTCAATAAAACTATCAACCCACTCCTTTATCGTATTATGATGTTCTTTCCAAGTACTCCAGGTTGCATTAGCCCATCTTTTACATAATTCGAAATGTTCTTCCACATTTTCGGAATTCCAAACATCTTGAACCGTAATAATTCCTAAATTCATGGGTGGATTCAACCATCTAAGAAACTTTTTTTTCTTATTTAACTGAGCAAATTTATTTGTGAAAATAGATTTAAGGCAATGGATAGATAAACCCTTTGAAGAACACTATCACACGCCACCAATTCAATTACAAGGGGTTCTATTTTGAAAACCAAACAATTTGGCCTTTATAGACAGTCAATTCAATATATTTACCTCTAACCTAAACGTTTAGGACAGTATTGATTTCAAAGGAAAATTTGAAAGAAGTAATAATCAACTAACTGACGAAATTTTTGAAGAAGTATTTTATCGAAATCATTATAATTGTTTATTGCCCGTTGAACCATTTCATATGAACCAAAGATATTTTCTTCAACAATCCGTTTTCGTAAGTCCTGGAAATTCAATTAATCCACTTTTGGATCAAACTGAGTTTTTAATAACCCCTGAAAAGTATATAATGAAGTTTAGTCTACCAATGGAAATGCGCAGAACTGTCTTACAGGATCTCCAAAAAATGAATGTGACGCGAACAAGCCTATTCCCTGATATTGCTGGATATGCAAAATATATGGCGATGAAATATGAAAACCTCAACAATTTTAGTGAACTTATAGACTTAAAATTGAGAGAAGAAAAATTTTTAATAAAGCAGGGAGTAATAAAAAAAGAGCCTGATGCTGATAAAAATTAATATGATTAATTAACCCATCTGAAACTATCATTTGATGGTAGAGTTGATTTGATGGAATAGGCATTGAGTTAAGAATTTAAGGCATAATTTCCAACAAGAATTACCATAAACCATAAACCAATCTATGGTGTAGAGCTTACCCATTCCTCACCTCCGTCATAAATCTCTTTCTTCCAGATGGGGGTGGTTTTCTTCAAGGTCTCGATCACGAACCTGCAAGCTTCGAAAGCATCACCGCGGTGTGGGGTAGATACTGCAATTACTACAGCTACTTCTCCAATCTGCAACGTGCCTTTACGGTGATGAATTGCCATCTTCTCAACCGGCCATTTTTCTTTGGCCTGATCAACAATTTTTTGCATCTCCTCGATTACCATGCTATCGTAGGCATCATACTCAAGGCGTACTACGTTTTTATCAGCAGTTTTGCTTCGCACCGTACCAATAAATACATCAATCGCTCCAGCTTTATCACACCTTACAAGCTCAATTACCTGCTGGATATCAATGGGGGTTTCTACAATTTTAATCATCATTATCGTTACCCTCCGCTTACGGGAGGAATTAACGCGATCTCATCGTTTTCTTTTAAAATATGATCTGGCTTTGCATACTCGTTATTCACCGCTATCATCAGAGATTTCAGATCACTGAGCTGGGTAAAATCATCACCGAGTTTTTCCAGCAAAGCAGAAACATTGCTTCCTTCTTCCAGTTCGATATCCAATTGACTTTTCCCTGCCAGATCGCGAGTGATGCCAAATAACAATACTTTGAATTTTATTTTAATCACTATACAAATTTAAAGGATAAACTTTATTTATGCGAAAAGGGTTTTCTTTAAAATCATGAATCATAAAAAATATTAACTTTAAACTTTTTAATTACCTAAATAGTCCTAAATGTCCCAACCTTTGGCTAACTCCAGGAGATCATTTCTGAAAAAAAGTACTCTGGCAACTTTTAGTGCAATAATTGGTGCGGATATAGTTTATGCCAATAATTTCCCGGACGGACTCCTTCCTGTGATATTAAAGGATCAGGAAGACCCTTACAAGATCATCGGAAAAAATCCCGGACTTACAATTTTCAACGACAGGCCCTGGAACGTGGAAACCCCTCCTCATCTGTTGAATGATCCTATAACCCCGGCAGATAGGCTTTTTATCAGAAATAATGGAACCCCTCCAAAAAACATTAACATTGATAACTGGACCCTCACTATTACCGGGGAATCTGCAAAAGGGCAAAAGGTATTTACCATTGCCGAGCTTAAAAGCAAATTTCAGATCTATGAATACCAATTGACCATAGAATGTGGTGGCAATGGACGCAGCGAATTTTCTCCCCCTGCCAAGGGCAACCAGTGGACAACAGGTGCCGTGGGTTGTCCAAAATGGAGAGGCGTTAGGCTTCGCAATGTGTTGCAAAGCGTGGGAATAAAAGACGATGCTATTTACATAGGTTACTATGGAAAGGATACCCACCTCAGTGGGGATGCAAACAAAAACTCTATCTCCCGAGGTGTCCCAATTAAAAAGGCCATGGAGGATGAATCGTTGATCGCATTTGCCATGAACAGGGAGGACATTCCCTTTATGAATGGACATCCTTTGAGACTGGTATTCGGAGGTTGGCCGGCTTCAACTTCGGGTAAATGGCTGGAAAAAATAGTAATAAGAAACAAAATACATGATGGTGAAAAAATGGGAGGTCAGTCTTATCGAGTCCCTTGTAAGCCCGTATCACCAGCATCCAATGTTCCCGATGATGAGATGTGCATCATCGAATCCATGCCAGTGAAATCTCTGATCACCAACCCTAAAACAGGGGCCACCTTAAGTCAAAATTCCAGATTGGTAGTTAATGGGCACGCCTGGGCAGGGGATTTGGAAGTATTAAAAATGGAGGTTTCCATTGATTTCGGTGCCAATTGGATTGATTGCCAATTGGACAAACCAGTCAATCGATTGGCCTGGCAACATTGGAATACAGAACTTAGGTTTCAAAAAAAAGGATATTACGAAGTATGAGCCAAAGCCACAGATACCAAAGGGCGATCCCAACCAATGGTTGTCCCCGGATGGAACCCAAAAGGTTATTTAAATAATGCAACACACCGAATTGCAGTTAAAATTGTTTGAAATGAAAAGGGTAAATACATATAAACTTGCAGTTGGAGGGCTTATATTCCTTATATCTTTTAGTATGTGTTCTTCATTAAAAAGTGATAAATCAGATAATGAAAAAGTAAAATCAGCGACAATTGATTTAGGTACGGGATTAATAATTGATGAAGGCATGGGCTTGGTGGTTGCCAATTGTACATCCTGCCACAGCAGTAAACTAATAATGCAAAACAGGGCCACGAAGGAGGGATGGAAAAGCATCATTACCTGGATGCAGCAAACACAAAATTTATGGCCTTTGGGTGTGAATGAAGAGCCTATTTTAAATTATCTTGCTAAAAATTATGCACCAGAACCTACTGGGCGAAGAAAACCATTGGAAAATATCCAGTGGTATAAATTAAATAACTAGATCGTGATCAAAACCCTAAAATTACCCAGTCTGCTATTAATAATAGCATTTTCATTCTGTGATAGTCCACGAAATGCTGAAGAGTATGCAACAGAAAAGTCGACCGAAAATATTACTGCCGTCAGTCAGGATATTGAGAATAAGTACTTGATAAGCGCTGAA
>CBDVAV010000360.1:0-5545 GCA_965372055.1 uncultured bacterium
ATTCAAAATTTCAGTTCTCATAGCAGTAGTAATTTAATGAATAATAATTTATATAAATTGTTATATTCTTCATCTTCTATTGAGAATCATACATACAATTTTAACCTTACAAAATACAATTAATTGGAATTCGCATTAAATTGATATCCCTTAAAAAGGTACATACATTTGTTTTTAAAGTATAATTATTTTGTTTACAAACAATATATATCTCTCTATTTGCCATTACATATTGAAAATCAATCGATTAAATCCGGTGTGATAAATTGATGCTTTTGATTAGCTATAGTAATTGTTTATTAGTCAATTACTAAAAAAACAAACATGAGTGATTAAAAGAATAAAATAATTTAAATGATAAATTTTAAGCCATCAAAAGATAATTAGGAAGTTTTAACGTTCTTTACAACGTGAATAAATATATACATAATTGTAATGTCTGGCAAGTTAAATTTGTGGTCATTTTATTAATTCTATCAATAACAGGCTGTAGCATAATCTATCCTAACTCGAGTAAACAAGTAAAGCCTAAGAGCCACAAATCATTCTACAATCCCAAGAAACACAAAAAAGCAAAACGCACTAAAATAGTGAGGATGAGAAATTAGAAATATTACACTATTTTGGTAAATTCAACGCTTGTTTTGACAATTACCTAACTATTAATACACCATGAGAAGATTTGCTATTATTCAATTCCTCTTTGCTTTTTTAATCTTTCAAAATTCATTTGGTCAGTTAAAACCTTTAACTGTTGAGAAGATTATGCGGGACTCAAAGTGGATCGGGGTTAGCCCAAGTAATATAAATTGGTCAGAAGACAGCAAGTCCATATACTTTAATTGGAACCCTGATAAGAATCCTGGGGATTCCTTGTATTCATATACTGTTGGATCAAAAGAACCTGTAAAAGTAAGCCCTGATGCAAGAAAAAAGATGCCATCCAGAAATGGAAAATACGACAAGTCCCTATCCAAGAAAGTCTATGCGAAAAACGGTAACCTTTATCTATATGATATTGCCAAGCATGAAGAAACCCAAATTACTAATACGCTTGACCGCATCTCCTCTCCTTTCTTTACATTGAATGACACACGGGTTGCTTTTTCCCTAAACAATAATTTATATACCTGGGAAATAAGCTCTGGAAGAATTCAACAGCATACTGATTTTAAAAATGGTACCAAAAGGCCAGAAAAAGGAAAAAACGAGCAAGATAAATGGTTGAATGATGATCAACTGGCTTATTTTAAAATATTAAAAGAAAGAAAAGAAAAGCAAGAGCTTCGCAAAGAGGTAACCGAAAGCCTAAAGTCAGAAAGGCCTAAAACAATATATTTAAACGGTTACAATGTCCGTAATATTAAATTCGGTGGCAATGGTAAGTATATATCTTATACTCTAAGGAAATCTGCCAGTTCTGCAAAGAGAACAAAAGTACCAACTTATGTAACCGAGTCGGGCTACAGTGAAGACCTCAACGCGAGGGCTAAAGTCGGAAGCCCGACCTTTGAACAAAAAATCGGCATCTACGACATCGCAAATGATTCATCCTATATTATCAGTACTGACGATCTATCTGGAATTGAAGATAAACCCGAATACTACCAAGACTATCCAGAATTAAGCAAAAAAAAGAAAGGTAAGCGCAAAGTGTTCAGTCATGGCCCATTTTGGTCTGATGATGGATTGCAAGCCGCCTTAGTATTTAGGGCAGATGACAACAAAGACCGATGGATCGGTATCCTTGATTTTGATACTGGCAAACCAGACATTCTTGACCGCCAGCGGGATGAGGCCTGGGTAGCCGGCCCTGGCATTTCATGGTCTGCATTTTCACCAGGTTTAATTGGTTGGATGCCAGATAATAAAAGAATTTGGTTTCAATCCGAAGAATCTGGATATTCCCATTTATATACAGTTAACATAGAATCTGGAAAGAAAAAAGCCCTCACTTCCGGTAAATTTGAAATCTACAACCCTAGAATTTCAAAAGATAAGAAAAACTGGTATTTCGAATCCAACAAAGTTGACCCCGGTGAAAGACATCTCTATAAGATGCCAATAAATGGAGGCAAAGCCACTAAGATTATTTCCACGCCAGGTAGAAGTGATGCCATACTTTCACCAGATGAGACTAAAATTGCTATCCGGCATTCAGGCTCAAATAAGCCCTGGGAATTATATCTTATGGATAATGGATCAGGGTCTGATTGGCAACAGATTACCAAATCATTATCAGATGAATTCAAATCATACCCATGGCGTGAACCTGAATATATTACTTTTAAAGCCACTGACGGTGCTGAAGTAAAAGGACGGTTATACAGGCCTGAGAGCCCTGAAAGTAATGGGCCGGCTGTTATTTTTGTACATGGTGCTGGCTATTTACAAAATGCACATAAGTGGTGGAGCAGCTATTTTAGGGAATACATGTTTCATAACCTGTTGGCTGATAATGGCTACACTGTCCTGGATATAGATTACAGGGGAAGTGCTGGTTATGGAAGGGATTGGCGAACAGGCATCTATCGCTTTATGGGTGGATTGGATTTATCTGACCAAGTTGATGGGGCAAAATTCCTAACTGAAAAATATCAGGTAGATCCGGCAAGGATTGGCATGTATGGTGGTTCTTATGGTGGGTTCATAACTTTAATGGCCATGTTTACCAAACCGGGGGTATTTGCTTCAGGAGCAGCCCTGAGGTCGGTAACCGATTGGGCACACTACAATCACTCTTATACTTCAAATATTTTGAACACCCCTGTTCTGGACAGCATAGCTTATGCCAAAAGCTCCCCTATTTATTATGCTGAAGGACTTGAAGGTAATTTATTGATCTGCCATGGGATGGTTGATACAAATGTGCATTTTCAAGATGTGGTAAGACTGGCACAGCGACTGATAGAACTTGGAAAAGACAATTGGGAGATGGCTGTTTACCCGCTTGAAAGCCATGGTTTTGTTGAACCATCAAGTTGGACCGATGAGTATAAAAGAATTTTCAAGTTGTTTGAAGAGACTCTTAAGTAAGAGGTTTTACTGTTATTTTAATGTGCCAAAGGCATCCCTATGGGGGAAGTGGACTTGAAATTTCTAAAAAACAATTACTCAATTATCAAATAATTCGCCACCATAGGGGTCCCTTTGGGACAAAATGCAATTTTTCAATATTCAAACTATTTCAATTATTGTAATTTACTTACCTATAATTGATTTACATAAACACCTTATAGACAAATGAAAACCTATATAGTGTTTTTTGATATTTGATCATTGGTTTTTGAACATTGAATATTATTTGTTAATTGTTTTTTGATAATTGTTATTTATTGTTATCCCCAAAGGGATGCCTTTGGCACGTTAAATTCTCGGTAGATTTAAGTTAGTTATTTAAGGCTGTCAAAAATCAAGGTTAAATTTTTACGGTAAAACAACCTTGGCTGTCCAATATTTCTTATTCCAGACACGAATAAAGTACCAAACAATAAACTCAATAATAAGTTTGTAATTCCCTTAACATCTGAACTTTTGCTTATTTCTTTAGCAAAGATTGCCTCCAGAACAAAATTCTCTATCATTTGTTGAATGGAGACTATTTCCATTGATCCGATGTCTGAAACCTTTGGGAATAACGTAAGCCTTTCCTCGGCTATCAGGATTATAGGCTTAAGAGGAACTTTGAATTTTGAAATATAGTTGATATAAGATAATGGCACATCGGGGAATTTTAAATAAGTGTCTGTCATCTTTTCAAATAAATGATTGATAGCCTTTTGTCCCGATAATGGTTTTTGTGCATATTCAATTGCTCGTTGTAAACACCAAACCCTAAAGAAATATCTAAGGACTTCTTCCTTTTGATGAAAGTACTTGAAAAACGTAACCTTGGAAATATTTACTTTTTCACAAATCTGATTTACATGAACATCTCCATAACTGTTTTTAGCAGCCATAGAAATAAAGGCCTTGTAAACCATAGTTTTAATTTGAGCTGATTTATGATCCCGGGTGCTCACGAGCAATTAAACTTTACTTGAGTAAAGTAATAAATAATGATGTATAATACAAGCCATTTGTATAATTATGCAGTTGTATCCTGTAACATCTCACAAACTTCCATTATATTAACAACCTCAAAACGAAAATGATTATGAAGGTTTTTAAATTTCTAATGGTAATTATTTTGTTTGTCTATTCTTGTTCGACAAATAATAACCAGGAATCAGTAAGCATTCAACCCACCGGAGTTGTTGCTAAAAATGGGATGGTAGTATCTGCCCATCCCCTTGCTTCCCAGATCGGGGTTGATGTCTTAAAAAAAGGTGGAAACGCGATAGATGCTGCCATTGCAGTGCAGTTTGCTTTGGCTGTTACCTATCCTGCAGCTGGAAATATCGGAGGTGGTGGTTTTATGGTAATACGTCTCAATGATGGAAAAACAGCTTCCCTCGATTTTAGGGAAATGGCTCCTTCAAGAGCTCATCGGGACATGTACCTCGATGAAAATGAAGAAGTTACTGGAGATCTGAGTACCAGGGGGCATTTGTCAGTTGGCGTTCCAGGTTCAGTCGGCGGAATGTTTGAAGCACATGACAAATACGGTATTTTACCCATGATAGATTTAATCCAACCGTCAATTGATTTGGCCAATAATGGATTTGCCCTCACCGAAAGAGAAGCTAGAGGGCTTAATAGAAACCTCGATAATTTTGATAAATACGGTACTATAAATCAGGAATTCCTAAACGATGAATGGAAGGAAGGCGATACAATATATTGGAAAGATCTGGCAAAAACCCTTGAGCGAATTCGAGACCATGGCAAAGCAGGCTTTTATGAAGGGGAAACAGCAGACCTAATCGTGGCAGAAATGGAAAGAGGTGAAGGCTGGATAACCCATGAGGATCTTAAGAATTATAAATCTGTTTGGAGAACACCAATTGAGGGAACGTACAAAGGAAATAAAATCATCAGTATGGCCCCACCTTCAAGCGGTGGTGTTGCACTGCTCCAGTTACTAAATATGGTGGAAGAATTCCCAATCAGTGAGTGGGGATGGAATTCCCCAAAAACAATTCACTTGATGGTTGAAGCGGAAAGAAGGGTTTATGCAGATAGGGCCACTCATATGGGAGACCCAGATTATTACAAAGTACCAGTTGAAAATTTGCTGGACCTCGAATATTTAAAATCCAGGATGGAAGACTTTGATGGGAATAAAGCTTCCGACAGTGATGTGATCGGCGCCGGATTAATGGCAGTTTCTGAAAGTGAAGAAACCACTCACTTCTCAGTGGTCGATGCACAAGGCAATGCCGTGTCAGTAACCACCACCCTGAATGGAGGCTTTGGGTCAAAAGTCATTGTTGATGGTGCCGGCTTTTTGCTTAACAATGAAATGGATGACTTTAGTATTAAACCTGGGTCACCCAATATGTATGGCTTGATTGGAGGGGAAGCAAATGCCATTGATGGGGGAAAACGCATGTTGAGTTCTATGACTCCTTCTATCGTGGAAAAAGATGGAAAACTCTACATG
>CBDVAV010000361.1:0-5540 GCA_965372055.1 uncultured bacterium
CCTGGGCAGCCTCCACGATGGCATAAATTATCTCTGGATCGGCCGGTGAGATGGATAAACCAATCCTTCCCAAATCCACTTTAGGTAATCCTTTATTGATTTTGCTCCAATTTTGACCACTATCTGTGGTTTTATATAATCCTGAACCTGGCCCGCCGCCCAGGTAAGTAAAGACATGTCTCCTTCTCTGGTAGGCTGATGCATAGATCACATCGGGATTGCGTGGATCCATCACGATATCATTTACTCCGGTGTGTTCGTCTATGGTAAGAATGGCATTCCAGGTTTCTCCACCATCAGTGGATTTATATACCCCTCGATCTCCACCAGCACTCCAAAGAGGTCCTATAGCTGCCACATAGACGAGATTGGAATTCCTTGGATCCACCAAGATTTTCCCAATGTGTTCTGAATTGGCAAGGCCCATCTTCTTCCATGCTTTTCCACCATCTTCAGATTTATAAATACCATCACCATAGGGTACACTTCGTTGGTTATTGTTTTCACCAGAACCCACCCAAACAACATTAGGGTTATTTGGATCAATGGTAACACAACCAATTGAGTAGCTGCCTTGTGAATCAAAAATAGGTTTGTAGGTTGTTCCGGCATTGATGGTTTTCCACACTCCACCGGAGGAAGTTGCTACATAGTATTCTTTGTGATTATTAGGATTTACTGCAAAATCCGAAATCCTACCTGACGTTAATGCTGGTCCGATATTACGGAATTTCATACCTGACATTGAAGTTTTCTTCAGCAGTGACTCCGGTTGTTTGGTACTGGTTGACTTATTCCTTTTTTGAGAATCTGCCGTTGAAGCTACCACGAATATAAATAGGAAAATGAAGTAATATTTTTTCATGACAATGCTATTTTTAAATTAATGATAATCGTTATTTTAAGGATGTAATGTAACCAACGATAGAGGAAAATCAAACCCTGAAATTACAAGCGGCGGAATGGATTTAGGTTACTTTGAACTACAAAATAGTAGTTTAATCAATTTCTAATTCAGAGAGTAAATCAAACATTAATTTTATACTCAGTTGCTACAGATGAATAAATTTGTAAACCTGCTGGAATAGTTGCATCAGTGCCTTTTAGGGTTAGGAATAAAATGCAAACCAAGACACCAAGCAAAACAGCTTCTGTTACTTTATCATCACCTTCTTCGAAAACATTGCCCCCCATTATTAAGATGTTTTGTCCATCAACAGCATTTATTGATTTAATTTGAATTTCAATTATACCGGGTTTCCCTAACCCTTTTTTGTTTTGTGCTCTAACAACTTGCCCTTTGGCAAGACTTCCTGCCGATATAACAACTTTTCCATCGACAATTATATCTGAAGGCAACCTAAACTCTATTGTTTGCCCCAGGAAAGAGCTAGCAGACGATATCGGGTTAATTGTTTCTAATGGAATTGGTGTCCCGGCTTTTAATATTACTTCTTCTTGGGGCTTAAATGACATCAATAAAATTGTCATCATTAGGATAATTGAAGTAAATTTTACTGAATTCTTTGAATTTTTCATATCATTTGTTTAATATATGTGGGAAGTTCTTATTATACTGTTAACATAATTTGTCCTAATGCTATTATTTCTTCTCTTTACGCTTTTTACAGAACCAGCAATATTTCCTATATAGAAACTAACGGAAAAAACACTGGTTAAAATTCCGAGACCAAGGTTACCGCTATTAAAAGTTGTGTATGTTGCGTACATGAATAATGAGTTTAATACAAGAGCAGAAAGCGCTGTTTGCTTATGATCTGCATAGAAATAGCCAGCACCAGGAATTATCCCCAAAATTCCTCCCCAAAACGGACTCTTATATTTTGCGTTGATGGCTCTGTTTATTATCTCCTGATTTGATTTTCCACGCTCTGAATAAATAGAATTTATTGGGATTTTCCCGAAAGAATTAAGAGCTTCATCCCAATTGAAATCTTTGGTATTAACAATTCCCTCCAAGAGGTATGAGGCAGCCAAATAATCTTTATCCTTGAGATATTGCCTTGAATAGTTTAAATGCTTTTTAGCATTATAGTGACTTCCCAAATCTATCCATACCTGACTAATTTCAATCAAAATTGATTGTTCATTAACTATTTTATCTGGAAAACTGGTCTCATATTCAAAAATAATTTTCTCTAAATCATTTAATGCCCTTAGGCATCTTATGTAATTGGCATACAGTTCTACCTGGTTTACATCTTCTTTGTTATATATTAATTTATGGATTTCGATCAAAGCTTCCCTGTAAAGGGATTTGCCAATTAGATATTTTACAAATTCTAATTTTTTATAGGATTTGTCAGAATAGTTGGAGTATGGGAAAAGTTGCTTTGAATCACTTACTAATACACTGCTGTCGAAATTAACTGGGAAGTCTACAAACTTATAGTTAGCATTATACATCGTCAAATTGTAGAACTTATGTTCATGTCCACACCTTAGCAAACGATCAGAGGTTAAAATAAAAGCAGAAAAAGGATTAGTTTCAGTAAAAGCTCTTAGTCCATAGTTTGAACAACTTGGATACATTGGGCAAGTTGAGCCACGGATGGAACTAATAAATTTCTGATATATTTGAATGTAATCAGTAAATGTATTGACAATGGGTTCAGGGTTAGATATTGTATTACTTGCAACTAAGGGCTGTGCTAAGGAATTTTGAGTTACAGCAATTAAATATATTGCTATTAGAACATAAAATTTCATGTAAATGAATTCGTGAGTTGGTTAATCAATATTATTAAAGTTGGATATCCCCCAAATATACATTTTAAATGTAGATCAAATTTTAATGAATAGCATAATAATGTATAGAAATTTAATTATCTAACTTGAAATATTTATATTATACTTTCATCTTTCCAATTACCCTCAACTCCATGCAACACCACCATATCAGCATGTGTAGTGGAATTCCAATCAGGTAAAAAATACTTTACTATAGATATTGAAACGCCATGATACTCTTGTAAAACAACACCGTGCCTTTTGTGTTCTCGGGAATTACAATTAGATTAATGAGAAGTTTAAATCGATAATAAATTTCCTTGCATTCGACAACAAGTAGATAGGATTGGGTTCTAAATTTTGACCAGGGACTTAACTGCCAATACAATGCTAATAAATGCAAAAACACTGCCTAGCAGAAAAGGAGCCCCGGGAAAATAAATTGCAGTATCAACAGCGGTAAAAAAGGCAAAGAGATTAGTCATTAATGGGGGGCCAATGATCGCGGTTGCACTGGTAAGGCTCGTCAATGCCCCCTGTAACTCACCTTGTTCATCTGCACTCACCTGGTTGGAAATGATACCCTGTAGGGAAGGGCCAGCTAATCCCCCCAAAGCATAGGGAACAATAAAAGCAAACATCATCCAACCTTGATTTGCAAAGGCAAACAAAATAAATCCTACAGTGTAAAGGGACAATCCTACAAATACAGAGTTCTTTTGCCCAAATTTTGGAATCACTATCCTGGTTAACCCTCCTTGCACAATGGCTATCATCAAACCTACAAACCCCAATGAATATCCAACCATGGCTTCATCCCAACCGAATTTCTCCATGGTGTAGTAGGTCCAAGTGCTGTGGGTAGCGTGACCGGCAATGTAAATGAATATCAGTGATCCTACTAAACCTGCAATCACCGGATATTTTTTTAAGTGAAGCAACGAACCCATGGGATTGGCCCTTTTCCAATCAAATGACCTTCGGTTTTCCTTTGATAAGGATTCGGGAAGGACGAAATACCCAAATAGCCAGTTTACCAAGGATAGCCCAGCTGCTGCCAGAAATGGAACTTTTGTGCCAAATTGTCCAAGTAAACCGCCAATCACCGGGCCGATGATAAATCCCATTCCAAAAGCAGCTCCCACCAAGCCAAAATTCTGGGCCCTTTTCTCAGGTGTGCTAACATCAGCAATATATGCCGAGGCGGTTGTAAAACTCGCCCCCGTTATTCCCGAAATCACCCTACCTAGAAATAACCACCAGATAGTAGGGGCAAATGCCATCACCAGATAGTTTATGCCAAACCCAAACAACGAAGTCAAAAGAACGGGCCTACGGCCAAATTTGTCACTTAATCCACCCAATACAGGCGCAAAAAGGAATTGCATAAATGCGTAAGAGAAGATCATCCACCCTGCATACTTAGAGGCTTCACTCAAGCTCCCATCAATCAATGTAGTTATTAGTTTAGGCAATACTGGGATAATGATCCCAAGGCCAGTGACATCAATTAACAAGGTTGTGAATATAAAAACTAGTGCTGGTTTTCGCGCTTTGGCCATTAAATAGACTGACTGAAAAAATTATGATTATGCAATCCTCAGAATTTCTAAGTAGTAATATAATCTAAATTGAACTAATAACTAACCAGTTCAATTTAAGTTAATACATATCTGTGTTTGAGGTAATGAGGTAAGTGTTATCAGCAGGATTAGTTTTAATAATATTACTTTTTCTCGAAAACTATTCGGTAATGGTCCATAATTCCCTTTTCAAAACAAACCTTGTTTGGACTTACTTTGAATATTTCAAGCCAGTATCGAAAGTCGGGATCTGTTAGATATCTCGGTAAAAGGGACATGAACATAACATACTTCCTCAAGCTGAATTTCCGAAAACGTTTTCTCCATTGGGCGATGGTTTCGATATAATCCAACCTTCCACTTGATTTACTGATGACATTGAAATAGGGACTTGCATTCTTTTCTATCTGCTCAAATCCATAGGGCAACCATGATTGTGGAAATTGCTTTACCATTAAAGACATGTAGTAAGATGTAGAATCTTTATCACTGTTTACATCCACTTCATTAAAATCAATGGCATTTTTGCCAAATACCATGGTTTGCAAATAGAACCTTTTGCCTGATGGGAGTAAATCTGATACATGCTTGAAAAAATCGGAGTAAACCTCTTCCTGCTTTCCTTCCTTCCATTCGTTGATTGAACAAAAATGCTCGAAAGCGCCAAGGCTTATCACTGCATCAAATTTCCCGAAATCACTTTCGTCTATTTTCCGGCAATCTTTAACGCGTACATCAAATCCATTTTTTCTGCAAGCCTTTGCCTGTCCTGTCGACAGAGTAAGACCAGTGGCTGATATTTTGTTGTCCTTTAAGAATTTCAACATTGGACCCCATCCACACCCTAAATCAATTGCCCTGTCCCCTTCCTTGATGTGAAGATTATCCAATACAAACTGATGTTTTTTTCTTTGTGCTTCTTCGAGTGATATGGAATAATCTCCATTGTACATTGCCCCGCTAAAATCTGCATTTTCCCCAAGACTGGTACGAAACAGCTTGTCGAGGAATGTATAGGTGAAATCCATTTCTTTCTTGCCAGCCATAATATGGTTATCATTATGTGTTTCATTTATAACAATATTTAACCAATAATAGTTGGGATATTGGTCTAAACTGGCTTATACCTCCAATTATATTGAATAACATATTTGATAAAATATATAATTTAATGAATATTATTGAGTTTGTCATATATGCGAACAG
>CBDVAV010000362.1:0-5530 GCA_965372055.1 uncultured bacterium
TAGCTCTCTGGCTTCTTTTTCTGAGTGGAAAAACACCCTGTTTTTCTTCAACATCCTTTTGCCTGATTTGCAAGAAAGTTTGCCATATATCTTTAACCTGGCATTTCCTCCCAGGGTAATTACGTCTTTTTCTATTAACCTTCTTAGCTTCTCTTTTCCGGACGGGGATTCTTCAAAGTCCGTGTGATCAATCATTGTGCATCATGGAAAATAATACCTAAAGTATGCCTCACACCGGACAGCACTTCACTGACACCATGTTTCATATTGGCCCGGTAAAGCCCCTTTATTCCTTTTTTGGGTCGGAACCTAGTAGCAAAAATGATGATAGCCCCTTGCCGGGGCTTTATAACTCTGGCTTTGGATTGTGCCCTTGGTACTTGTTCTGTGATTACAAATTCTCCACCTTCATAATCTTCATCAGGCTGGTTTAAGCATACCACAGCTTGTAAAGGAAAATAAATCTCTCCATACAAATCTTGGTGGAGTGTATTGTAACCCCCTGATTTATATTTAAGAATAAGCGGGGTGGGCAATGTTTGACTATACTTATTGCAGGTATCTAGAAATTCTTTATGAGTTGCCTGATATTCGATGTTCAACCTTAACGCTTTTGACCAACTGTTGGCAATGGGGTAAAGACAAGGATATAAATCCTGCCGAAGTTTTTGGATCAGTTGCGGAAGGGGATAGTTCAAGTATTTATATTGCCCAACCCCGAACCGATAACGTTCCATTTCGATGGTTTTACGAAAATATTGCTGATTATCATAAAGGTCAATGACTGATTGGCATTCATTTTTAGTCAATACGTTTTTTAGAATTGCATAACCATTATTATTAAGCTGGTCCCGTAAGGCCACCGTGTCAATTGACTTTATATCCAACATGCTTATGCAGTTAGTTTTGAAGCTTCCCAACCAATCATGGCCATTTTTCTTGAGACCCCCCATCGGTATTCCCCTATCTCACCGATACTTTTTATTACCCGGTGACAGGGAATGATATAGCCAACAGGATTGGAACCGATGGCTGCTCCGGCAGCACGATAAGCGGTAGGTTTATTAGTGGCTTTTGCAATACTGCCATATGATGTCAATTGGCCTTCTGGAATGCGCAGTAACGATTCCCAAATTTTTAACTGAAATGGTGTGCCTTTTAGGTGTAATCTAAGTTTGTCACTATCATCATATTTACTTTCGAAGAAGTTTTGTACCGCCCCATGGTGTTCATCTTCCCCCGCGACTATCCGGGCATTTGGCCAGAGTGATTTGAGTTCATTTTCTACTTCCACCGCTGATTTTTCAAAAAATAGAAGGTTGCAAATTCCAACTGACGTTGAGGCCACCAAGTAGTTGCCAAAGTGGCATTCTTGAAGACTATATTGGACGGTTAAATTTTTACCACCGTATTTATACTCCCCGGGCGTCATGCCTTCAATGGTGACAAATAGGTCGTGAAGCCTTCCAGTACTAGAAAATCCTGTTTCATAAGTGGCATCGTAAACTGTACCGTTTTGCTCTTTTAAAATTTTCTTGGCATGTTCCAAGCTGAGATATTGCAGAAACTTTTTTGGGCTTACCCCGGCCCAATCAGAAAAAAGTCTCTGGAAGTGGAATGGACTGATGTGAATATTTTCTGCAATATTATCCAGGGATGGTTGATCCTGCATATGCTCTTTTATATACTTGAGCGCCTCTGAGATTCTATAATAATCGTGCATAATTTTTTTTATGCAAATGTATAAAGGGCCATTAAACTAGAAAACCCGAATATTGCTAAGTTACAGTTTAGTTTTGAGTCTTGAATTTCGTATTTCGAGTTTCAGGTTTTGAGTTGTGGAATTTTAACTAGGTCTGACATCATGGCTTATTTAACACCGTAACCCATTTCCTTCAAAATATCTCTAACTCTTTGACGGAAATCACCCTGAATAATTATTTCGCCATCTTTAGCTGATCCTCCGACCCCACAACGGGATTTCAATGTTTTGCCCAGCTCTTTTAAATCCCTGTTTGTTCCCATGAATCCGGTAACCAACGTAACTTGTTTGCCAGCCCTTTTTTTGCTATCAAGACTAATCCTTAATAATTGTTTTCCTTTTGGAAGAGTGTCTTCCTCATCCAAGTCATCGGTTTCATATTCATGTTGTTCATTTGTGGAATACACAATACCAGATCGTTTCTTCCATTGGTTCTTGTTTGCTTTCTTGCCCATTCGTATTAGTATTGAGTATTAAGTACAAAGTACAAAGTAACAATCAATTATTTCAAATCTCAAATAACTAGTATTCGCACTTACATTTATCCGCCTAAATGAAACGAAGACGGACTCAAATTCATTTGACTAACTTCTCAAATTTATTCATTATGAAAATCATGGTATATTAGAAGAATAATTAACTGCAACTGTTTATGGCTTACAATGAATTTCTTGCTGACAGGATCAGACAGTGTTTCAAGGATAAAAATGCCCGCTTTAGTGAGAAAAAAATGATGGGCGGACTTTGCTTTATGGTGGATGATAAAATGTGTGTTGGTATAATGAAAGAGGAATTAATGGCCAGGATAGATCCAGAAATGTATGATGTAGCATTGTCAAAAAATGGGTGCAAGGAAATGAATTTTACAGGCAGACCGATGAAGGGTTTTTTTTTCGTGGAGCCTCAAGGATTTGACCTTGATTCTGACTTATCATATTGGATTCAGAAAAGCCTAGACTTCAATCCCAAGGCAAAATCAAGCAAGAAGAAGTAATTCCATTCCTTTTTTCGGAGGGTTCAAACACCTAATTCCTGCCTTGACAATGAAAATATTGCTAAGTATAGTTGACAATAAAATTATTGTTAAGTACATTTGACAATAAAAACATTGTTATGAAGAATTGGGTTCACCCAAACACCATAGTTGGCAGCACAGCAGAAGGAAATAAATACTTTTACAGAACTGAGATTGAAGGAAAACTTTGGAGAGAAATAGATAAAGGAAATAATATTCTATTCTCCGCCCCCAGGAGGGTCGGAAAATCCTCCATTATGAAATACATGGCTAAGAATCATGATAGCCAATATTCCTGCATCTATGAGAATATATCGTCTGATGCCAGCACCAAAGATTTTTATAGAAGAATACTGGTGTTGGTCTTGCGGAATATAAAAGGATCAAGGAAATCATTTGAGAAACTTAAAACCTGGTTAGGTTCCATTGAGATTGATGAGATCAAGGATTCAGGAGTAAAATTTAAAAGCAAAGATATTAACTACAAAAAAAGATTGTTAGAATTATTACCTAAACTAAAGGAGGCAGAGATAAATATTGTATTGTTTCTGGACGAATTTCCAGATGTCATAAAAAATATATCAGAAAAGGAAGGAACAGAGGCTGCAAGGGATATATTACAGACATTAAGAAGCTTAAGACATGATGATGGTTTTAAAGGGCATTTCACATTAGTACTAGCCGGCTCCATTGGATTGGATCATGTAGTCAAGAGCATAGACCGAATAGCAGTAATAAATGATCTTAACGAACAAAACCTTCCGGCACTAAATCCTACAGAGACAAAAGAGTTCATCGCTCACCTTGTAAAAGATGCCTCAATGGTGGTTAATGATGATTGCCGGAATTATGTCCTCAATCGATTACAACAACTAATACCTTATTATATCCAATTAATAATAGAAGAGTGTGATGACATTCTGTTTCGGGAACAAAGAGAAGAACTAGCCCAGGAAGACATAGATAGAGCCTGGCTTAACGTCATCAAGGTTCATAAACATTTTAGTGATTGGGATGATCGATTAAAGTCTTATTTTCCTAATGATTATGCATTTTTTGTTGAAGTTCTAAAAGTATGTGCACACCATAAGTCAGTTAGCATCCAGGAAGTATATGATATGGCAATAAAGTTTGATCTGGCAATTGAGTATAAAGCAAAAATTGACGATGTATTGATCAAGGATGGCTATTTAAGCCAGGATGGAAATAAATTTAAATTTGTATCACCTCTATTACAAGAATGGTGGAAAAACCGCCATCCTTTGATCATCTAAACCCTTTGGCAAATGGATCAATATTTAACACATTATCAAGCAGCTAACCTTAGCAACGAACAAGTGATCAGCAATTTTGTAGTGAGAAAGAAAGAATTGGAAAGAATTGTTGCGGATATAAAAACCACTGAAAAGGGCAGTTCATTTCAACATTATGTTATTGTTGGGAGGCGGGGCAGTGGCAAATCAACGCTTTTGAGAAGAATTGAAGCGGAGGTAAATACGGATAAGAACCTCCGAAAACAGTTTATTGTTACCAACCTCAGTGAAGAGCAGGCCGGAATCTATAAATTATACGATTTATGGGATCATGTTATCAGGGACCTACAATCAAAAGGTCATGAAATAAAAAGTCCCAATTGGCAGGATTACCAGGATGACTTGAAGGAATACACAAAGAAGCTTTACCAACTCATTAATCAATGTCTGGAAAAATCAGGAAAACGCCTGATCCTTCTGATTGACAATATCGACCGGATATTCAAAAATATTGGAGAAGATGCCAGTTTGTTGAGGGAACAATTAATGAATTACAACAATACCAGGATAATTGGCGGGAGCACGATAATGTCAGAAGATTATTGGAGGTATGATTTGCCTTTTTATCAGTTCTTTTCCATCAAGCCCCTTGGACCTTTGAGCATAGAAGAAATAAAACAATTATTACAGCATTGGAGTAAAGAAAAAAACCTACAGGATTTAGAATCTTTTATTAAAAAGCACCCGGGTAAAATCCAGGCTATTCGCATGTTGACAGATGGTACTCCAAGGACGATGCTTCTTTTTGTGGATATGATATTAAACAGGCCCAAACAAAATGGGTTTGATTATCTGAAAAAAATCATTGATCAGGCCACTCCCGTATACCAGGAAAGGTTGGGAAATATGTCTACCCAGCAACAGAAAATCATAGTGGAACTCTCTTTTTTCTGGGAAGCAACCCCAATAGAAAGCCTAATCAAGATGTGTAAAATGCAGGGTAAAATAATTTCTGCGCAGCTAAATCAACTGATCAAGGCAAAAATCGTGGAAAAAATAAAAGGCAAGTCCAAAAATTTGCTGTACCGACTGGAAGAGCGATTTTTTAACATGTGGTTACTGATGACCCAAGGAGGCCCGCAACAAAAGAAAGAAGTCAAGTACCTGACAGTCTTTTTAGAGAATTGGTATAACCATGAAGAACTCCAAAATGTTTACCGAAGCTTTATTGAGGATTTGGGAAAAGAAACCCTAAAACCAGACTATGCGGCCAGCATGACCAAAGCCCTAGTGCATAGCAGCCATATATCCCTGGATGAAAGAGATCAATTGTTGGAACGTGTAAGCTCTTCAAGAGAAATCAGTAAAGACTGGTTGGAACAATTACCGGACTCATCCAACAAAATTTTTGACCAAGCCGATAAGCTTTACAAGAAAGGAAAGCAAGAAGAAGCAATTAAATTAGTTTCATCCATTGAACAAGATGATGGCCATAAATTC
>CBDVAV010000363.1:0-5524 GCA_965372055.1 uncultured bacterium
AGTCTAATGCCGTGGAAGCTGTCACAAGGTCAAACAGTGCAATTACCAGCATAAACTCCAATAATTTTTTGGGCTGGCCAGGTAAACCGGAAGAGCTTAGGGTGATTTTTACCACTATAGCCACCGAGTATGATTATACCAAAACCATGGGAATTAAGGTACTGCAAGGACGTGACTTTTCTGAGGACATAAAAAGTGATACTTCTGCAATTATCATTAATAAGACCGGGCTTGATTTAATGAACCTTGAAGAACCAATTGGAGCTCAGCTTGATCTTTGGGGCAGTAAACGTACCTTAATTGGGGTGGTGGACAATGTGTTAATGGGTTCACCAAACAGGGCCGTTAAACCGATGTTTATGATTGTGGATCCGGATTGGATCAGTGTAATATCCGTTCGCTTAAAAAGCAATCAGGATTTGCAAGCTTCATTAGGTACGGTAAAGCAGATATTTGAAAAATATAATCCGGCTTATCCATTCGATTATACTTTTGTAGATGTTGAGTATCAGAAGAAGTTTACCACTATTGATATGACCAGCAAATTGGCAAGTTTGTTTTCCATTTTAGCTATTGTTATCACAGGTTTGGGACTATTCGGCCTTGCCTCTTATACTGCCGAACAACGAACTAAAGAAATTGGGATTCGCAAAGTTCTTGGAGCATCAGTAACTGGTCTTATAGCCTTAATGTCAAAAGAATTTTCACGACTTGTTATCGTGTCATTTCTTATTTCAGCCCCGATTGCCTGGTTTCTGTTAGATGAATATCTGAATCGCTATCCCATTAGAATTGAGATAGATTGGTGGATAACTCCACTTGCCGGATTAATTGCATTGATATTTGCCCTGGTCATAGTCACCAACCAGGCGAGGCGTGCGGCTCTGGCCAATCCTGTGGATTCATTGAGAAATGAATAGTATAACGGTTTTGAATTAGAGGGTTGTATTTGTTAAATTATAATACTCTGCATAACCCTTTTCTTTGGTTTTTATGGACAAAACAGAACTACATGAATCTGTATTTTGCGAAATTTGCACTAACCCTAGTGTTGGATCAACAGATCACGTTTATTGGTAAAAAACACCAACAAAGGCGGGGGAATAAATAGGTGAAGGAACTAGAAATAGGGATCAGCCAAAACCAGCCTTATCTGTGTTTTATTTTGATCAGGGACAAGACACTTGAAATCCGAAACTAGAAATTCCAGCTATTACTCCATTACCCTTACCAATTCCAACCCTTGCATATAAAAAGGGGTATTTGACAGGTTTGTTTGTTTTAATCAGTTTATTGAGTAATTTTACTCAACTTATTGAGTAAATTGTAAATGTTTGAAAGAAAACATCTAAACATATTGATTAATAGGCTTGAAAAGGAGCCAAGGAGATTTATTCAGGTACTATATGGGCCCCGACAGGTAGGCAAGACCACGCTTGTTACCCAATTTACCAACAAAACAAAAAAACTTTATCACTTTGTAGCTGCTGATGCTGTACCTGTCGGTGATCAGCTTTGGATCGCTCAACAATGGGAAGTAGCTCGTCTTAAGTTGAAACAAAGCGGGAGTACTGAAGTAATTCTCATTATCGATGAAATACAAAAAATCAGCAATTGGAGTGAACAAATTAAGAAAGAATGGGATGCCGATAGCCGAAACAAAATCAACTTGAAAGTGGCTCTATTGGGTTCTTCACGTCTACTATTACAACAGGGTTTAACCGAGTCGTTGGCAGGGAGGTATGAGGCAAATTATATTGGCCATTGGTCATTAAATGAAATGGAGGTTGCTTTCGGTATTTCACCTGACCAGTTTGTTTGGTTTGGGGGATATCCAGGGGTGGCTTCACTGATTGGAGATGAAAACCGATGGAAACAATATATCACAGATTCTTTGATTGAAACAAGTATTTCCAAAGATATCTTAATGTTAACCCGTGTGGACAAGCCTGCTTTGATGCGACGGCTGTTTGAATTGGGCTGCGCTTACTCGGGTCAGATTCTATCATACACAAAAATCACAGGCCAGTTACATGATGCGGGAAACACAACAACTTTAGCCAACTACCTACATTTATTGGACACGGCAGGGTTATTAAAAGGTATAGAGAAATTTAGCCCCGATAAAATCAGGCAAAGAGCCTCCAGTCCTAAATTTCAGGTACATAATATGGCCCTGATATCAGCTCAGCAACCACAAACATTTGATGATATTCGCATACAGCTTGATCAATGGGGACGCTATGTTGAATCTACCGTAGGTTCACATTTGGTCAACTCCAGCCTGGAGGAAAATTTCAATGTACATTATTGGCGACATCGCAACGATGAAGTAGATTTTGTAATTAGTGATGGAAAAAAAGTAATTGGGATTGAAGTTAAGAGCGGAAGAAGTCAAAAATTTGTAGGTATAAATGCTTTTCAAAAAGCTTTTAACCCTGATAAAGTATTATTGATCGGGGAGAGTGGTATTCCCTGGCAGGAATTTTTAACAATAAACCCGAAGGAACTATTTTGATGTGATGTGTGTGGATTGTATAAGGATTAGATAAAACGGGTCAGGTTTGTAGGTGAAGAACACCAACAAAGGCACTGGATTTGTTACTTATGATAAAGAAAATTCAATCAGTCAACTCAGTGTTACCCGTGTTCTATGTGTTTGAGATGGCAACACACTCGAAATCCGTAACCCGTAACTCGAAATCCGAAACCCTGTTACTCTTCCATCAGCGAATCCACCGGATCAGATGTAGCTGCAGACAAGGATTGATAGCTTACGGTAAACAAAGCAATGATCAGGGTAATCAAGCCAGATAATATGAACAATCCCGCAGTAAGGTTTATTCGGAAGGCAAAATTTGACAACCAATCATTCATCACGTAAGCAGAAACGGGGACTGCAAAAATTACCGCTATCAGCACTAGCTTTATAAACTCTTTGTTAAGCATTACCAATATATTCCTAATAGATGCCCCTAGTACTTTTCTGATACCAATCTCTTTCTTTCTTTGATTGGCTACATAGGCCGACAATCCAAACAATCCCAGGCAAGAGATGAATATAGCCAGCACCGTGAACATCGTCACTACCTGGCTCATCTTTGTATCATTTTTCATCATGTTCTTAAAATTATCATCCAGAAAATGATACTGCATAGGATCTGCCAGTGAATATGAGTTCCATTCAGTTTGTAGAAAAGTGATCAGACTTGCTGCTTGAGATAGATTTACCTTGATTGCAATACTATTTTTACTATCAGAAAGTGTGATTACTACCGGTTCAATCTTTTTCCTTAAAGATTCGAAGTTGAAATCCCTAACTACCCCAATAACTGTTAACTCTTCATTCAATAATGATCCTACGGGATTTTCCAACTCAAGCGCCTTCACTGCAGCCTGATTAAGGATCACGGCATTTGAATCAGAAGCAATTTCCAATGAAAAACCCCTGCCTGCAATAATATCAAACCCTAAGGTCTCAATAAATTCCACATCCCCTCCAAATCGATTCATATTCACACCATTCTCCTGGCCTTCAGATTGTAGTGTGGTGATCGAAAAAGTTGATGAGGATCCTGGCAATCGTTGGGCACTGCTCAGTTTTATGACTTCCGATCTGGCAGCAAGGCTGTTTCTAAAAGGTTCAAAATTGTTTTCAAGTTTACTGGTACGATCAACAATTAGTACATCATCTTGATTGAATCCGAGGTCTTTGGTTTTCATAAATTGTAATTGCTGGAAGATGATCAATGAACAGATAATCAATATTATAGAAAGGGAAAATTGAAATACCACCAAGAGATTCCTGAAACCTTTATTTCCTTTTGCTGACTGGTAGCCACCTTTTAACACCAGACTGGGCCTAAAAGAAGACAAGTAAAATGCGGGATAAATTCCTGCAAAGATACCTATAAATAAGGCCAATACAACCGCGATAGCCATGTTGAAAACAGTTACCAAACTTGAATCCAGGAGTACCTGACCTGTTAGATTTTCGAAAACCAATAACACTAATTCAGCCAGGCCAAAAGAAATCACAGCCGCTACAAGACAGGCCATCACGGATTCCGTGATAAATTGAAAAACCAAAAAGATGCGTGTAGATCCCATTGCCTTCTTGATCCCAACCTCCTTGGCCCTTCTGGTTGCCCTGGCAGTACTTAAGTTGATGAAATTTACGGAAGCGATCAGTATGATCAGGATTGCTATGGCCAACAATACATTAACAGTGGTAGCATTGCCTCCCTCCGATAAATCGAAGCGTAAAGTTCCTTTCAGGTATATATCGTCCAATGGCTGGGCGATAAAACGGTAAGCGTCATCCCTCTGAAACCAATCTTCAAAGCTCAAGGCGCTTTTAAAAACCGGGAACACATGTTTTTCTACAATTTTGTCCAGGCTAATTTGTACGTCTTCCAATGAAATCCCAGGGTTGACTTTTATGTAATTATAAGTTGCAATTGAAAACCAGTTGTTATCAAAGCCAGAGGTTTGTTCATTGCTGGTTGATTTCCTGATCCACAAATTACCATTCAAATGGGATTTCACATTTTTAATATTTATTACACCGGTCACCAGAAATGGTGATTTATTTTCATCTTCACCCAATTCTATGATCATTCCAAGGGCCCCATCGTTTCCGAATAAATCCATAGCTAAATCCAGGCTTATTACTACACTATTTTCGTTCTCCATGGCATTACCTGGATTTCCAGATTCAAATTGATAGGGGAATAGGTTGAAAAACTGAGAGTCAACATATAATCCCTCTTTCTGTACTGAATAATCTTCATAGATAATTTCGAATGACTCTCCGGAAACACGACAGACTTGCTCTACCCACGGGTATTCTTGCGGAAACACTTCCAATAGTATTTCCGGGCCATTGGCAAATGTGCCCATGGACATGAATTTTGTCCCTACCCTGTAAATTCTATCATGGTTCTTAAAGTGTTTTTCATAACTCAATTCCTGAAAAACATATAATAGGATTACGAAACTGCAAGCAATTCCTATGGCCAGTCCGCCAATATTGATTACAGCATAGGAAGATTGTTTAAATAAATTCCTGATGGCGATTTTTAAGTTGTTCTTGATCATAAGTTTTTTAATTAATCTTCTTTCAATACTTCTGTTGGATTAGTGTTGGCTGCCTGAATCGAATGAAATGATACAGTAACCCAGGCAAGGAGAATGATGGCAATTGTTGCCATCAAAAATGGCAAGATTACGATATCAATCCGGTAAGCAAAATTGTCCAGCCATCCATTAATCAGCAAATAAGCTAAAGGACACGCAAGGCCCAGGCCAATCAATACTTCAATCATAAATCCTTTCGAAAACAGGGCTAATATTTGGGTTATTGATGCCCCTAAAACCTTTCTTATCCCTACTTCTTTCTTTTTGCTTTCTGCAATGAAACTTGATAAACCAAAAAGGCCAAGTCCAGCGACAAAAAGAGACAGTGCAGTGAATATTTTTAAAATGATCCCCAAATTCATTTCTGACCTATAAAGACGGTCAT
>CBDVAV010000364.1:0-5507 GCA_965372055.1 uncultured bacterium
ACCCATGAAATACAATAAAAAGTTTTTTGTATTGATATCCATCTCAATACTAATGTTTGCTTGTGGAGATAAACAAACCTCTGAAACATCTGAAAATGTGAAAGCCTTTGTTGGTGCACGTATTATTGATGGAACAGGTAATAGCCCAATTGAAGATGGAGTCTTAATAGTTCAAGCAGGGCGGATTAGTCAGGTGGGTATGAAAAGCGAAATAGAAATACCCGAAGGATCTGAGATTATCGACCTGAACAACATGACCCTGATGCCGGGAATTATCAATACTCATGGACATGTTGGCAATACCCTTGGATTGGAATCAGGACATTATACTGAAGAAAACATCCTCGACCATTTAAGCCTCTATGCCCGATATGGGGTCACTACCATTAATAGCCTGGGCGGGGATGGAAAAGAAGCAGCAACCTTGCGCGACCAACAAGATACAGCCACTCTTGACCGGGCCAGGATATACATTGCCGGGGCGGTGGTCACAGGCGACAGCCCAGAAGAAGCTATTAATGTAGTGAATGAAAATGCCGCTCTTGGTGTTGATTTTATTAAAATCAGGGTAGACGACAACTTGGGAACCACTGAAAAAATGTCTGAGGAAATATACCAGTCGGTAATTGCAAAAGCCCATGAATTGGGCTTGCCATTGGCTTCACACCTTTATTACCTGGAGGACGCGAAATTATTGCTTGAGGCTGGATCCGACTTTATCGCCCACAGTGTTAGGGATCAAGTAGTTGACTCAGCTTTGATTGAGCTGTTAAAAGAAAAGAAGGTGTGCTATTGTCCCACTCTAACCAGGGAAGTATCCACTTTCGTGTACGAAGACACTCCAGAATTTTTCGATGATCCGTTTTTTCTCCGTGAAAGTGATCCACAAGTAATTGAACAACTTAAAGATCCTGAAAGACAGCTACAGATAAAAGAAAGCCAAAGTGCCCAGACCTATAAAGTGGCACTGGAAACTGCAAAGCAAAACCTGAAAATTTTGGCTGATGCAGGGATTAATATTGCTTTCGGAACAGATTCTGGCCCTCCTGCCAGATTCCAGGGTTATTTTGAACATTTGGAAATGGAACTGATGGCGGAAGCAGGGTTAAGCCCCATGCAAATAATTGTTTCGGCTACCGGGGATGCTGCAAATTGCTTGGGATTCAATGATCTGGGAACATTGGAAGTAGGTAAGTGGGCGGATTTCATAGTGCTTAAAGAAAATCCATTGCATGATATTAGAAACTCCCGGAGTATCGAATCAGTTTGGATAGCTGGCAATAAAATCAACAGATAATGAAATCAGTCATTACATTGATAATAGTTTCCTTATTCGCAAGTAGTACCTATAGCACATCCCGTAATTATGGTTCGGAATACATTGAAGAATGGAAAACTTTTTACCCTTCCATGGCACTTGCACGGGGAATGCACAGTTCAATTTTCCTGTATGAAGACCTTTCCCCGGAGAAAATTCAGAAGTGGTTGGCCTTTAACAAAAGTATGCTCGAACTGCTTTCAGACCCAAATTCCGAGTATGTAATTGAAAACAAGATCGATGCAAGACTGTTGAATATTCAAATTCGATCTGAAATTGATAAAT
The DNA here is from genome assembly GCA_965372055.1 of uncultured bacterium. Lineage (GTDB taxonomy): Bacteria > Bacteroidota > Bacteroidia > Cytophagales > Cyclobacteriaceae > CBDVAV01. Next base: position 1,604 of record CBDVAV010000364.1, read on the forward strand.
GGAAAAACAAAGCTCCCCACCGCAATTCACTTTCATTATATGCTAACCTTATTGGTGGTGCGGTTGATAAGGTGGTAGAGTCTGGATTTTTAACCAACCAAGAAAAAGCCCGTATTATCTGCCAACGTTTGGAGGCAGTTCAAAAGTTATGTTCAGTTGCCAAACAATCACTGACCAGTGGTAAAAAAAATGATGTTGAAAGAAGCCTTAAGAGGTTGGCAAGTGCTGAGGCTTTCTATAAAGATGAATTGCCAAGAATAGTGAATGATTGGGTTCTTGATCCACATTGCAAGGACTTTGCTGGTGTCATCTCGTCTACCACCGAAAGCATAAGATCACTTATTGCATTCGTCAACACTAAAATTTTACCGAATATTAAAGAATCAGATATCGTTTTAGGCCTGGAGGAATATACGAGAAGACTTTCGCTCTATACTGATAGCCCACTCACACCGGAAAAGCTTGCTGAAATGGCAATGGCGGAAATTGATCTTGTCAGAAATATGATAGGAGAGGTTTCAAAAGAGTATCTGACAGAAAAATTCCCCAATGGTTCTTTACAGAACGACTATAGTTCTATTGTAAGTACGGCACTTGCTGACATGGAAAAAGATGTTCCAACAGGAGGGGAGGAGTACCTCGGGTTTTGGAAGGACTTGTCAGCTACAGCTTCCAAATTTGTAGATGAGAAGAAAATTGCCACCCTGCCAAAAAATGAAACATTGCGTATCCTTACTGCTCCTGAAAGTGCAGGCCCAGCTGCCAGGATTGGCTGGGTCAGCAGTGCGCCACCATTCGATCCTAATCCAATGACCACTCTCTATTTACCTTCTATACCTGACACCTTTCCTGAACAGGAGAAAAGGGATTTTTGGTCATCTTTTAATAAACCATTCAATCGTATTATTGTGATCCACGAGTTGTTTCCGGGACATTATATGCAGAATAAGATCAGTAGGGAGAGCCCTCACCCCGTACGCCTGCTTTTCCGCTATGGATTGTATACCGAAGGGTGGGCAACATTTTGTGAAAGAGTGGCACTTGATGCTGGCTGGGAGCGTGGAAACAAGATGACCCTGCTTGCACATTTGCGTAAAAGGCTGGAAAACGCCAACCGGGCTTATACATCAGTACAGGTACATTGTAACGGCTGGGACCGTGAAAAAGTGATGCAGTTTTCCACCGGAACTTCTTTGCTGGCACCACAGTTTGCCAAGAGCTTGTGGGGAAGGTTGATGAGCTCCCCGATGCAATTGACTTCTTATTTCCTGGGAAGCCAACAATTTGCAGATTTACTGGCTTCTGAGAAAGAACGTTTAGGTGAAAAATTTAACCTGACAGTTTTCATGGATACGATTTTACAATCTGGGCCAATCCCTATCGACGAGTTCCAAAATATTTTCAGCCAGTCCATTTCAAAATAATGGAAATTGAAAGAATAGAATTGCAACCAGGGTATTCTATTTCAAGAATCATCAAAGGTGGATGGCATTTGGCCGGCGGACATGGAACAGTGGATCAACGACAGGCCATCGAGGATATGCATACTTTCGTGGAGGCTGGTATTACCACATTTGACTGCGCAGATATTTACACAGGTGTAGAGGAACTGATCGGCAAATTTATCAGGCAGCATAAGGATGCGTTTACTGCCGGGGATCTCGCATCAGTACAAATCCACACGAAATATGTCCCGGATAACGATGCCCTGACCACCCTTACCAAAGCACAAACAGTTAGAATTATTGACAGATCGCTGCAACGGCTTGGTATTGAAAGACTTGATCTGGTACAATTTGCTTGGTGGAACTACGAAATACCAGGCTATATCGAAGCAGCATTACATCTAGCCGATTTACAAAAGGAAGGTAAGATTCGACATATAGGTGTTACAAATTTTGATGCGGCACATTTAAAAGAGTTGCTCGAAGCTAGCGTTCCCGTGGTGGCCAATCAAGTGCAATACTCTATTCTCGACCACAGAGCGGAGGGGGATATGCTTGGGCTTGCAGAAGAATATAATATCGGATATCTCTGCTATGGAGTAATGGCTGGGGGGTTTCTCAGCGATAGATATTTGGACTCTGTGGAGCCAGTTGAACCTTTGGAGAACAGATCGCTGGTAAAATATAGCTTGATCATTGATGAGTTTGGCGGCTTTGAGCGGTTTCAAGAGGTCTTGCAAGTGCTACGAACCATTGCTGATAAGCACAATGCCAGTATTGCAGAGGTTGCCACCCGTTACATGCTGCAAAAACACATGGTAGCAGCTGTCATCATTGGTGCTCGCAATCCCGATCATCTCACCAGCCTCAGAAATATTGACGGCTTTAGCCTTGATAGTCATAACTTGGAAATGATATCTGAAATTTTAGTTGGCGCATCTGGTCCTAGTGGGTCTGTCTTTGGTCTGGAGCGTGATAAAGAAGGCAAACACGGAAAAATCATGCGGTACAATCTCAATGAAGAAAGAACTTAAATGATGGAAGGACCACGGGAAACTGGAATCTCCAGGTCAGTTGCCTTCTATGGCGGGGCGTTCGGGGCTATCTTGCCTTTTATTGTCTTTGTTACCGGGGTTATCATTATTGCACTCTCTGGTGCTCCCGATGAGCGTGGCTTTTGGCCTGTATTGATTCTTGCATTGGGTATCGGGCTACTCTTGGCAAAAGACAAGAATGCATTCAGTACCACTGTTATCGATGGTATGTCGCAACGGATCGTGATGATTATGATCACTGCCTGGGTGTTGGCTTCTATTATTGGGGTATTGATGACCATTACAGGTTTTGTGGAAGCCCTAACCTGGGTGTCTGCCCAGTTCAATCTTGGTGGAACTGGGTTTGTTCTCACAACTTTTGTCATATGTTGTATCGTTTCTTTGTCTACCGGGTCGAGCTTTGCCACCATTCTCATCTGCGGCCCACTTCTTTATCCAACGGGCGGACTTTTGGGTGCTCATCTGCCGACCCTTGCGGGAGCCATCATTGGAGGGGCAACTTTTGGGGATTTCATAGCTCCAATATCCGACACCACCATCGCCAGCGCGCTTAGTCAAAATGCTGAAATTGGAGCGACGGTGCGAAGCCGGTTGAAATACATCATTCCGGCGGTATTAGTAGCATTGGTCGGTTATTTTCTCAGTGCGAGTTTTTCAGAAGGAGTGTTGCAGGAGGGTAAGGGATTGACAGGCGATCCAAAAGGACTCCCAATGCTTCTGGTACCTGGACTGATCATTACCCTGTTCCTCAAAGGAAAACACCTGCTTCACAGTCTGTTATTGGGGCTGATGTTCGGAGTGGTATTGGGACTGTTACTGGGGCTTCTCCCGGTGGATAAACTCATCTCTTTGGATTTGGAAAAGGTGACAGCAGAGAGTTTTATTATTGATGGCATCAACCGGGCTGTAGGTATCAGCTTCTTCACTATTTTGCTTATGGGGATGGTGGCTACCCTGCAGGCCAGTGGTCTACTTAACCAACTCGTCAATTTTGCAACCAAACACAGTAAGACCAAAAAGCATGCAGAAGCCTGGATTTCGGGGACGGTAGGTGCGGCGGTACTGCTCACCACCCACAGCATAGTGGCGATTTTGATGGTTGGGGAATTCGCCAATAAAACTGGTCAGAATATTGGCATCGACAGTAAAAGACGTGCCAATCTATTAAGCCTGGTGGTTTGTGTTTTTCCTTTTCTTTTGCCTTATTTCATACCGGTGATCCTGATGGCAAACACTACCACCTCTGGTGAAGAGTTTGGCATTCCGCCAGTTTCACCGTTAGAGGTTGGGCTTCATAATTTTGTGTCCTGGGCACTTTTAGCTATGGTTTTCTTGGTTGTTATTTTCGGTTTTGGCCGCAAAAGTGATTTGAATACAACTAATAACGATGACCAAGATTGAAGT
>CBDVAV010000365.1:0-5497 GCA_965372055.1 uncultured bacterium
AAGTAAAAGATGCATACCCCGATGATTACGGGAAAGTATTGAAACTGTATCCACATGGATCTGACAAAGAGATCGAGCTATCAGCAACCGCACTAGCATCTGACAGATTCATAGCCTACAGTACCTGGAAGTGGTTTGACCTTCACAGGAAAAACAGTCAACAACCAGTGTACAGGTATTTATACAGCAAGCTGAGACCCCCGTTGGCTGATCAGCCACTAACTCCTGGACTAGCAGGTGGCACAGTGGAAAAAGAGGAAAGTGCCTTTCAAGTACACAGGCCTGTTGGCGCCCCTCATGCCTGTGAAATAGAATATTGCTTGGGCAACCTGGACTTGATAAAGGAATATTCATGGACTAAAGACGATTATATAGTATCAGAAATCATGCAAAATTACTTTGCTAATTTCATATTGACAGGCAACCCAAATGGGGATAAGCTTCCAATTTGGCCTGTAGCGGAAGCTACAGACTCTACACCTCCAGTAATGATCATTGATGTAAAATCAGAAGCTGTTGATGCTAAAAACGATAGCCGTTACCTTTTTTTAGATAAGGCCTATAATAATGATTAAGATTAGCTGAGATTAATTTCATTGGGAGAAAACAAAATGAGGGAATAGAAATTACTAATTGCAATGACGAGAATATTTTTTATAACCTTAATAATATCTTGGTTTATCAGCTGTAATAGGAATAAAAATGTAGACACTGAACAACAGCAACAGAAGTCAATAATAGAGTATCCCTTATTAAAAGAAGGTAGCATCGAAGCCCTGGACAGTATGCTGTGGTCTATCATTCCCAAGGAAGCCAAAATAGAGGTCATAGTCCAAGGACATGATTGGACTGAAGGCCCCCTTTGGGTAGAATCTGAAAATATGCTGCTATATTCCGACATTCCAAGAAATGCTATTTATGCCTGGAGAGAAGGGGAAAAAGCAAAGTTGTATTTAAGGCCATCAGGATATTTAGGTGAGAATTTTAAGGGTGCTGAACCCGGATCCAATGGATTATTGCTTGATAAAGATGGATCGTTAATATTATGCCAGCATGGGGATAGACAAATTGCGAAAATGAATAGTCCCCTTGAGAACCCGGATACTTTGTTTATTACTTTGACCAATCAGTTTGAAGGGAGGAGACTTAATAGCCCAAATGATGCAGTATATAAAAGTAATGGAGATCTATATTTTACAGATCCGCCCTATGGCCTGCCCAAAAGAATGGAAGATCCTGAAAAAGAATTGGCATTTCAGGGAGTATATCGAATGGATGAGGATGGAAAAATGACATTATTGAGCGATGAATTTACCCGACCAAATGGCATTGCATTTTCACCTGACGAAAAGACACTCTATATCGCCAATTCGGATCCTGATATGGCTGTTTGGAAAGCATTTGATGTCGATGAAAATGGCAAAATCAATAATGGAAGAATCTTCTTTGATGCAACATCAATGGTTCCTGATGAAAAGGGTTTGCCCGATGGACTGAAAGTGGATAATGACGGAAATATATTCGCTACAGGACCAGGGGGTGTTTTGATCTTTTCAGCCAATGGGGAATTGTTGGGCAAAATCAGGACTGGGCAGGCTACAACCAATTGTGAATTCAACTCAGATAAATCTATATTGTACATTACAGCAGATAGCTATGTACTCAGGGTACGACTTAGCGGATAGAACTCAAATGGACTGAAAAAGAAGTAATGGTTTATTGCTCTATTAAATAAAGAATTCAATTAACCTCCATAAATCCACTAAATTTTCCATTAACTACAAAAAGTAAGGATATAAATGGTTATGGAAGTGATTGATTTGTTTCCTACAAATGTAAGACCAAATTGTGGGATACGAGAGTCCTTGATGAAACTTAGGAGGATATAGATATTTAGCTTTTATTTCCTATTTTTACTGTCTCACCTTTAAGCTTCTATCCATCCTTTAGCCTCTGGTTTATTCACATTTAAAACTTAAATAAATGAAACCATGAATAAATTACCTTTCTCATCCGATGAATTACAAAAGAATACAAAGCAAAATTATGATGATTTAAAAATGGCAGTATTAAATCTTATGGATATAGCCGATAACACACGTGGCAGTTTACAAAGAAACGTGGAAACTATCTGCAGTTATCTTGAATTGGCATTAATTGACCTCGAACGAATTAACGATATGAAACCTGAAGAATTTAAAAACTTAATACACCAGCGGCAGAAGGAGCAGAATTGATTAACAACTGAAGTCTGGGTATATTGAGTTTAATGATACTGAATTCTACCAGGAGGGTCTCCTTTTTGAACCCGTTTGGATTTTAGTTAATGGGGTGCATTTGAATGGTAAATAACAGTAGTTGGTTCATTTATATAGTTGTTTGCTATATAGTTGTTTGCTATTAAATCCAACCCTCAGGCATTAAATGTTAGACATGTTACAAATAATAAAATGTAATAATTAATGAGAAAAATTCCAACATTGATATCGATTTTGGTCACATTGACTGTATTGTTAATTACAAGTTGTTTGGATAAAGAAATTGAAGAAAACCTTGTTTTACAAATAGAATTAAAAAACACTGAAGAATATATTTTGGATTTAGGTTTACAGAAAATGATTGATCGCCCCAATGGCGTGGCAGATGTTAATATTATATTTCAGGCTAACCATTTCAGAAAGAGTGAACTGGAATTTGTTGTTACAGGATTGGGCTTGAATGACAATGTTATTTACAAATATCTTACGGAGGAGAATTTCGTTGGCAAAGATTATATTGAGATCAATGTTTGTAAATCATTTGAATGTGCAAATGTTGGTTCTCAAATAGAAACCATAAGAATTGAATGTAATGTTACTAATTGATACGATAACAGCATTTGAATAATAGAATGGAGTTAATGATATCAAAGGGATTAGCACAAATTAATATGATTAGCATCTTATGAATAAAAAAGTATTTATTCTTCTCTTAGTAATCAATGTTGCTTTAGGCTGTAGCAAAAAAACAGATGAATTTGAACAACTTATTTCTGATGGAAATTCTTTTGATCTGTTAATTACAGGAGGAAGTATCATAGATGGTAGTGGTGAAGAAACCTACAAGGCAGATGTATTGGTTGGTGATGATAGAATCAAGTTTATAGGAGAAGTAGATCAAAGCAAGATTAAGGTGAAAACGATTATTGACGCTACCGGAAAAGTAGTGACACCTGGATTTATCGATTCACATGCTCATGGAAATCCCTTGAAAGATCAAGCCTTTACCAACTTTTTAGCCATGGGTGTGACCACTATTTGCCTGGGACAAGATGGCTTCAGTGAAGGATCTGAAAACTTTAGCCTATGGATTGAAAAGGTTAACGATACTATTCCCGGGGTAAATATTGTGCCTTTTGTTGGTCATAGTACCTTGAGGAAATTATCAGGAATAAATTACGATACAATGCCGCACGAAAGCCAGCTTAATGAGATGGTTCAGTTGTTGGAACAGGCATTAAAAGAAGGCGCATATGGCATGTCTACTGGACTGGAATATACACCGGGATATTACGCCAAAGACCGGGAAATGACTTTGCTGGCTGAGAAAGTTGGTGAATATGATGCAATGATCATGAGCCACATACGTAATGAGGATGATGAAGTTGTTGAAAATTCATTGAATGAATTATTAAAACAGGGGAGACATAGTAAGGTGCATGTATCGCACATGAAAGTTGTTTATGGAAAAGGCGAAAACAGGGCAGCGGAGATTTTGGATTTGTTGGATTCTGCAAGGGCAACTGGTATTGAGGTAACAGCGGATGTTTATCCCTACAATGCAAGCTACACTGGTATTGGCATTGTTTTTCCAGAATGGGCAAAACCTCCCAATGATTATCAACAAGTATTGAAAACCAGGAGGAAAGAATTGTCGGAGTTCCTGGTTGAAAGGGTAACCAAAAGGAACGGATCCGAAGCTACCTTATTTGGAAATGGTTCCTGGAAAGGCAAAACACTAAAAATGGTGGCAGAGGAATTGGGAAAGCCTTTCGATGAGGTTTTGATGGATGATATTGGACCAAACGGAGCTTCCGGGGCTTACTTTGTAATGAATGAAGCCCTGCAAAAAAGGCTGATTGAAGATTCATTGGTAGCTATTTCTTCGGACGGAAGCCCAACCATGCACCATCCCAGGGGTTATGGGGCATTTGCCAAGATTATCAGGAAGTTTGTTATGGAAGATAAATTATTATCCCTAGAAGATGCTGTTAGAAAAATGGCCGGATTACCTTCCTTCATTTTAGGATTGAATGACAGGGGATTGCTCAAGACAGGTAATTATGCTGATATTTTGATTTTCGATCCGAAACAAGTAAAAGACCTGTCTACTTATGAAGATCCACATCAATTGGCAACCGGGTTTGACTATGTAATTCTGAATGGGAAGGTAGTCTACACCGGAGGGACTGGTTCACCTTTGAGATTTGGGAAAGTACTAACTAACAAAACAAAGTAAGAAGGTTATTTATGGTGGGAAATCTTTGTAAAATTTTTAACGTGTTCCAAACTTCACAAATTCAACTTCTGCGTTTTCAATATAAAGCCCAAAACGGTAAGGGCGTTTTTTAATTTTATAATCAAGGTTGTCTTGATATAAGCCTTTCAATCTTAGGAATGCTCTTTATTGATTGTGCTGATTTAACTTCGGAAATGGTTAGAAGAATAAGCTCTTTTACTTTTTTGTCTTTGATTTTCTTAATGTCCTTCAAAAAAGAACTTCTAAAGGCAACATTCACTTTAAAGCATGTCTTATTGAAGATTCAGTTGCTTTGGGAGTCTTTCTGCCGGCTTTGATTCCATTTAGTATGGAAGCATTTTCCAGCACTTCTATTTCTTTAGCTGTAAGCTTTTGTGCAACCTTTTTAACTCCTTTAAAAAGTTTGAGTGTACTCATTATTTTATCAGCATTGGATTTGTTGTCAATATGTATAATAATATGCTCCATTTTGTAAAATTAAACATAAAGCCCAATTTATACAAGGAGCAACCCACGCTTAAAAAGAAGTAATGAAATAGAAAATAAACCCAATTTGGAGAAGCTCTAATTACTGTACATTTTTTCGATTTCATTCTTTTGATCTTCAATGATCTTACCCCTGATCAGTTTGAAACTTGCCGTCAAGTCCCTGTTTTCTATTGACCATTCTTCGTGATTAAGAATAAAATTACGCACTCTTTTAAAATTCGGCAGTTCATCGTTTAACTTATCAACCTCCTGCTGTAGTTTATCCCTGACTTTAATGTTGTGCACCATATATTGTGGCGATGTCCAGTGGATATTTTCCTGTTCACACCAAATCTTTAAGATTGAAAATTGGGGGACAATTAGTGCTGTAACATAAGGTTTGTTAAATCCGAGGATCAAGCATTGCTGAATAAATATTGAAGCCATAAAATGGTATTCCAGTGGTTGCGGGGCAATGTATTTGCCAGATGATGTTTTGAAAATATCTTTG